>JAJZQE010000076.1 GCA_021847685.1 bacterium
CTTGGCTGTCGCCAAGCAAGTTTCACCTAATGATAAGCGTAAAGTGGTTAATTTGGATGCAGTTCAGTCGAATGACTTAGCGCTTGATATTGGCGACCAGTCAATCGAAAAGATGATTGCCGAGCTAAAATCAGCCGGTACTGTCATCTGGAACGGTACACTTGGTTGGGCTGAGATTCCGGCTTTTGCACACGGCTCGGCCCGGCTTGCGCTGGCACTGGCGACTCAAACCAAGACAACCTCGATTATTGGTGGTGGCGACACGGCTGACTTTGCCCTGAAATGGGATAGCAATGGCGGTAAAAGTTTTAGCCATATTTCTACCGGTGGTGGGGCCGGGCTAGAGCTGATGGCGGGCGACAAATTACCAGGGGTCGAAAGTTTGCTAGACGCTAAACCGCAAATAGAGTACACTAACAGTAAACATAAGTAGTTTATAAAGATGGCACGAGACAAGAAACTAATCATTGGTAACTGGAAGATGAACCTCAATATGCATGAGGCGAGTTTGTATGTTCATCAGCTGGCGAAGTTAGTTAAAAATCATCGTGATGTCGAAGTGGTTTTGGCACCGACGGCGCTGACACTTCAATCACTTAGCTTGCAAATCAATTACCGCCAGTTTAAATTAGCCGCCCAAAACTTTTATTGGCGAGACATGGGCGCTTATACTGGCGAAATCTCGGCGGCTCAGTTAAATGGTATCGTTCAATATGGCTTAGTTGGCCATTCCGAGCGTCGACATGTTTTTAACGAGTCCGATAAAGATATCCGTGCCAAGGTTCAGGCGGCAATTCGCAACAATCTACGACCAGTTTTATGTATTGGTGAAACGGCTTTTGAAAGATCAGAAGGTGAGACGGCTGCGGTCTTACACGATCAGCTAATCGGTGGGCTTGCTAATGTGACTAGCGAAGAATTAAAGGAAGTAGTGATTGCTTATGAGCCAGTTTGGGCGATTGGAAGTGGCAAAAATGCCCTGCCCGATGATGTCAGTCAAGCTGTTCGGGCGATACGCTCACAAATTAAGCACCTGTACGGTGCTAAATCGGCCGAAGAAATTCAAGTGCTATACGGCGGCAGTGTCACGGCTGACAGCGCTAAGGCTTATCTGGACTTGCCAGATGTTGATGGACTTCTGGTGGGTGGTGCTAGTCTTGATGCACACGCATTTAGTGAAATTGTTAAAAAAGCACATAAGGGCTCGTCGTTAGCCAATAAATAAAGGGTGGAATATGAAAGATCTTGATTTTGACGAACTAGACCGCGCAGTTAATTCATTAATTGGTGGTGACCAAAATCAAATTGACGGTGAAAAAGAGGATACTGGTGCGACCGCTACTGCTAGCGTGTCGGCTGTTTCTGCGGTGGATTCGACCGCTACTGCTAGCGTACCTGACAGTGGTGCGCCGACTTTGCAGACGCTAGCCGCAAGGCGTAGTTCGGGCCGTTTTATGGATGTTGTTCACCCTTCTTCCGATATGCGCAGTAGTTTTGTACCGCCTCGCCCGACCTCCAGAGAGGGCCTTGCAGTCCAGCCAAATAACACTTCAGTGGTGGAAACGCCTGTCATGTCGACCCCCGCGCCCGAGACTGATCAAGCTGTAAGCGAAGAGGTGACTAATCCCGAGCCAGTCAAATCAGAATGGCCAGATCCAATTGAATTTAGCAAGCCTTTTGAGCAGCCCGTCGAAGAGCCAGCTCCGACAAATGTTGATACTTTGCCCGCAGAAAGCACGACAGCGATTAACGACAGCGACACTTTGCCGCCACTTGAATCACCGTTTATTGCTGATGCTAAAGTTGAAAAACGGCCGCTCGGCGCCTTTGCTGATGAGCCGGCTTCTCCAGTCGTTGAGTCTACGCCAACCGAGGAGCAAAAATCCGAACCCGATGTTGACCTAAGCGCTACCAACGTCGCAGATGCTCCAAGCAGCGAGACGCCAATGCCCGCTGAGCTTCAAAATGATTTACTATCAATTGAATCTAACGAGGACACGTCCGAAGCGTCAGCGCCGGTACAGCCAGTAGCCCCAGAAGCAACACCAGAGACGCCAATTCCAGTTCAATCTTCGGCTACTGAGGTAACTCCCCCGGTTGCCATTACTCAGCAGTATGTCGAGCAGCCTAGTACTGGCGATAAGCCGGCTGGCTCAATTTTCGATGTTGATAGTTATCACAAACCAATCGCTCACCCCAAGAAGAAAAAAGCTGGTTGGTTGATGATTGTTTGGATAGTTCTGCTGATTTTATTAGGCATTGGCGCTGGCGCAGCCTTCTATTTCTACATTCTTCCGACGTTATAGCCTATAATAGAAGTAATGGATTTACTTGATGGGTTAAACACGGCTCAAGCCGAGGCTGTACAGACGACGTCTGGACCTCTATTGATTTTAGCTGGCGCCGGTAGTGGCAAGACTAAAACTTTAACACACCGAATTGCCTATTTAATTGCTCATGAGGGTTTGTTCCCAAATCAGATTTTGGCGGTGACTTTTACCAACAAAGCCGCCAAAGAAATGCGCCAACGACTTGGCGGTCTGTTACGCCAAGATGGTTCGCTACGCAGCTTTATGCCGTGGATGGGGACTTTTCACGGTATTTGTGTGCGGCTTTTGCGGATTGAGGGCGAGTCAATTGGCATCGCTCGCAATTTTATTATTTATGATGAAGATGATCGTCGTGGGCTGATTAAACAGGCGATGAAGCAATTGTCGATTAGTGACCGCGATATTAAAGCGCAGTCGGCCAGTAGCGCAATCTCAAATGCCAAAAACGAAATGACTAATCCAGTCGAATACGAAGCCATGGCCAATTCGCCGTATCAAAAAAACGTCGC
>JAJZQE010000077.1 GCA_021847685.1 bacterium
TAAATAGTGCTATAATAAAACCATGCAGGATGCCAAAGAGGAAGTACGGGCGCGCCTTAACATTGAGGATGTGATTGGCGAGTACGTCCAGTTGAAGCGGGCAGGTCGTAATTTCAAGGGCCTTAGTCCGTTTAGCGGCGAAAAGACCGCCAGTTTTTACGTTAGTCCCGACAAGCATATTTGGCATGACTTTTCATCCAACAAGGGTGGCGATGTCTTCTCATTTATTATGGAAGTCGAAGGGATGGATTTTCGCCAGGCGCTAGAGTTACTAGCCAGGCGGGCAGGCGTTGATTTATCAATGTACGACAGCAAAAGTAGTCAAGAAACGGCCAAACGTAAAAAGCGCTTGTTGGCCGCGAACGACTTGGCGGCTAATTACTATCAGCACAGTCTACTTAATAATCAACATGCCATGGAGTATGTTTTTAAAAAACGCGGTCTAAGCAAGCGGATTGTGCAGGACTTTCGAATTGGTTATGCGCCGACAACTGGTGACGCGCTGGTTAACTTTTTAAAGAAAAAAGGCTATACCGCTGAAGAACTATCGCAAGCTGGTCTAGTTAACCGTTATGGTGGCGATATGTTTCGTGGTCGGATGATGGTTCCTTTGATGGATGGTGTTGGCCAAGTAATTGGCTTTACCGCGCGAATTATTGTGGATGACCCGCAGGCGCCAAAATATATTAATACGCCGCAAACGATGTTGTATGACAAAAGTCGACATGTTTTTGGTTTATCGCAGGCCAAAGAGGCGATTCGCAATAATGACTATGCCGTAATTGTTGAAGGCAACCTGGACGTTATCAGCAGTCATCAGGTTGGTATTACCCAAGTTGTAGCCACGGCCGGTACGGCAATGACCGAATCCCACCTGCGCGCCCTGGTGCGGTTAAGCGGCAAGGCAAAGTTGTCATTTGACGGTGATAAAGCTGGCCTGGCAGCCACCGAGCGGGCGATTCCAATTGCACAGGCGGTTGGAGTTGAGTTAACAATCGTGACGCTACCAGGTGATGTCAAAGACCCTGACGAATTAATTCAAAAAGACGAACAGTTGTGGCAAAAGGCGATCAATGATGCTCAGCCAGTAATTGACTGGGTATTAAAGCAATATTCGTTACGTGAAGACCTGTCGTCGGCGACTGGCAAAAAGAACTTTACGACCGCTGCTTTAAATGTTGTTCGGGCTTTAAGGGACCCGGTCGAGCAAGAGCATTATTTGCAAAAAATCTCGGCCTACACTGACTCGTCGCTCGATGTTCTAAAAAAGAAGCTGACTGGTACCGATGCGCCTGTCGAACAAAAACTGCGCACTACTGTGATTAAACCGACCAATGAGCACGACGAGGCGGCCTATCAGGATAACTTGCTGGCGGCTGCCCTAATCGACGGGGCGACGCATGATTTATTTCGCGATGTAGATGCCGCTCATTTTACTGGCCCAGAGCGCCAAGCCGTCGCGCAGTATCTGAAAGACGAGGGCGGCAAAGCTGTTAAAGATACCCCTGCAAGCTTGCAAAATTATGATACCTATGTAAAAATATTACTATTAAAGGCCGACGCTCGCTATGCCGATTGGAACGATCAAGATCGTTACTTTGAAACGGCTCGATTGCTCCGCCAGGTTGTAAGAGAATACAAGAAAAAACAAAAGGACATATTAACCGAACAGTTGCGTGATGCCGAGACCGCGGGCGATGATGCTCTAGCCTTGAAATTACGTGGCCAAATTAATAACCTGATAAAGGAGATACAAAGTGGCCAAAGATAAGACTAATGATATTCCAGCTGACGTTCCGCTCGATGACGATGCAATTCACGGTGATGATCCAATTATTGGTGACATCATAGCACCGCTATCGGATATTGAAGAACCAGCTCTTGAAGAGCTTGAAGACGAAGAGGAAGAGGATGATGATATCCTTAGCCAAGGACAATATTTTGATGATGCCAGTGATGACAGTGTTCGACTTTATCTGCGCGAAATTGGTAAAATCCCGCTGCTAAATTCTGAGGAAGAGCTAGCCCTAGCGCAACGTGTTGTGGCTGGCGATAAAAAGGCCAAGGACAAGATGGCCGAAGCAAACATGCGTTTGGTCGTTTCGATTGCCAAGCGTTACAGTGGCCGCGGACTAGACTTTTTGGATCTTATCCAAGAGGGTAATACTGGACTACTGCGTGCTGTTGAAAAGTTTGATCCCGACAAGGGCTTTAAGTTTAGTACCTATGCAACCTGGTGGATTCGCCAGGCGATTACCCGCGCCATTGCTGACCAGGCACGCACGATTCGTATTCCAGTGCACATGGTCGAGACGATCAACAAGTTATTGCGCACCCAACGTCGCATGACCCAAGAGCTTAACCGCGAGCCAACAATCGAAGAACTCGCCAAAGAGCTTGAGATGGAACCAGAAAAGGTTGAATACGTTATCAAGATTAAGCAAGACATTACTTCACTTGATGCTGGTGTTGGCCGTGATGGTGAGGACGAGGATTCGGTACTGGGTGACTTTATCGAAGACGAAGATACCGAGACACCTGAAGCATCGGCAACCTCGCAGCTTCTAAAAGAGCAGGTTCAATCAATCTTATCGACTCTAAGTGACCGCGAGCAAAAGATTGTTAAAATGCGTTTTGGACTAGAGAATGGCAAGTCACACACCCTCGAAGAGGTTGGTCAAGAATTTGCCGTCACGCGCGAACGTATTCGTCAAATCGAAGCCAAGGCGCTAGCAAAACTACGCAAGCACAAAGACGCCAAGAAACTACACGAGTACTTAGGTTAAATTGTAAACGATAAAAATAGGAGCCCGTCCGGGCTCTTA
>JAJZQE010000078.1 GCA_021847685.1 bacterium
ACTATCAATGTTAACTACAAAGGTTGGTCTTTTACTGTAGTTACCGTTGTTTGCTCTTAGGGCACCCGAAAGAGCAAATTCGAAATGCACCCATCCTTTTTCAATTAAAGTTATGTTTGCGGTATCTAAGATATTACCGGTCAGATAGTCGATATTCTTAGCATCGTACTCTGCGACTAGAAGGTTCCCTGTAGTAACTACAATTGGTACGTAAAGTACATTAAGGCTTTCTGATGGTGGCGTGTTATGGGCAACTCTTAGCGCAAGATGAGGACTAGTCGTGAGTCCTGAAAATGCCTCATTGATTTGGCGTAAGGCAATAAATGCACGTTCTCTTTTGTCAAAATTATTAATACGTTTTCCGGATTTAATATCAAATTCGTACATGTTGATAGCGGATTCATAGTCAGATGGCTGCATGTAGCCGAGACCGCTTAAATGGATATCGTGCCTATATGATGCCGAATTTGCTGGTAATACGTATGTTAGTAGAGGATGTGGTGATGGTCCTACGTGACCTTTCTCAAAAACCCAGTATTTTTGCTCGGGTAGTGCTCGTTTACACTCAACCACAAAACAGACGATAATATTCGAGTCAATTCTTGAGGATGCGACAATATCGGCT
Source organism: bacterium (assembly GCA_021847685.1). GTDB lineage: Bacteria > Patescibacteriota > Saccharimonadia > Saccharimonadales > Saccharimonadaceae > UBA1547. The sequence continues at coordinate 626 of JAJZQE010000078.1, forward strand.
TCACCGTCTATGGGGCTTCCTGCTCCAACACTTATGTTATACGGAACTTCACGCTCCACACCATAGGACCCTCTTTTTTTGAAATAATCATAAACGTAACTCTCAAGAAATATCCCAGTACTATTTAAGTCGTTTTTGATACTGTCTGTAATCGTTTTCGATACTACCATATCGTTAGAATAGCTTACAATGAGAAAAATTTATATGCACAGTCGCTGTATATACCAACTCTTGGCGTTATACTTAGGACAATGTTAATTATATTGCCTACAGCTACTACATTACTGGATAGTTCTACCTTACAGGTTTTAGGCGGTATTGCTGGAGCATTATTGGGTGCTCTTGCGGGTGCATTTGGAACTTACGTAATTGGAGAAAAGGCCCGTAAAAAACAGAAAGATGACGACGAAATCAAGGAGCAACGTCTGAAGATTCGCGCGAATGAAAGGGCTCTTAAGAATGCAGAGGCGGAAATTGAAGCTCATCTTGTTCTAATTCTCAAGAACATTGAACATTACAATGATATAAAAAAGGGAATCGTAGACTTAAGCGGCAAATTTCGAACGACACTTAGTATGCCCCAGCCTTACTTTCATCAAGTTGGTATTGGCGTTGATTTGATGAACGTTAGCTTTGCTACTAAATGGCAGTCTTACGAGAGCGAAGTTGTCTTACAGAATAGTAACTTAAATGAGTTTAATGAATATTACGTCGCTTTGAGGTCTAGCGCACACGAATCACTCCTGCACGGTCAGCAACTTAACTCTCAAGTTCTAGCAATGGATGATTTAGTTATTAAGGATGGAGCGGGGCAGTGCATTATAGCAGCAGAAAGCTTTAAGGAGAGATGCTTCACTTTAGTCGCCGAGATTGCGCTTGGTGCGCAACATTGGGAAAGTATTGATTTCACAAAGGTCACACTGGAAGAAGTAAAAATTTATATTAATAAAATACACAGTTACGAGCCAACGCAAGAGCAATTAACAAGTTACATAGACGAGGAGCTTAGGCCAATATATACTCCTGAAAAAGCTTTTAAGTCAGCTAGCCAAAAGATGAGTAAGTAGGGCTAGTATAATCTATAAAATATCGGAGATTTTTCTTGGTTTTGAAGCAGGTTAGCTTAACTTACTAGCGGCAACCCTGATTGCTTCGCTCCAACTGAGGAAGGCGTGTGGTGTTTCGGCGACATCGTCGGCGGTCATGTCGTGTTTGACGGCTAGGGTTAGCTCGTGAATCATCTCGGCGGCTTGTGGAGCGACAATGGTAGCACCTAGGATGATACCCTTTTTATCAGTAATTATTTTGACAAAGCCATCTCTAAAATCTGAAGTGTTGCTGCGGGCAATGATATTAAGCGGCGCGGTTGCTTTGTTAATAGGTAGGTCACGCTTCAGGCAATCGTCTTCACTAAAGCCAACGTGGGCGATAGCCGGGTAGGTAAAGATAACCGATGGCGTCGCGGTGTAATCAACCGCAACTTTGGTTTTATGCAAGATGTTGTTGGCGGCAATGCGACTTTCCAGCAGCGCCGTGTGGGTTTGGCTGCCGTGACCCAAGACATCGCCGGCGGCAAAGATATGCTTGGCGCTGGTCTGCAGAAAATCGTTGACCTCAATCCCCTTTGGTGTGTATTTAACGGTCGCATTTTCCAGACCGATATCAACATTTGGAGTGCGGCCAGCGGCTACTAAGACTTCATCGACTTTGATTGATTTTTCAGCCCCACCGCGCGAGATTGTGACGCGCTTTGTGATGCCGTCGTTAACGACCGACAGGACGCGACATTCGGTCAGGCTGGTAATACCTTTTTGTTCTGATAAAACTCGTTCCATTAGTGTGGCGACTTCGTTATCTTGGTTAGGCAAGATGCGGCTGGCTTTTTCGGCGATATAAACTTTGGTGCCAAAGATGGCCATTAATTGTGCAATTTCGACGCCAATGCCACCGCCGCCAATGATAAACAGGCTTTTGGGTGGGCGAATTGTTTCAAGGATGGTGCGTGGCGTTAGGTAATTGACTTTATCAAGGCCGGGAATGTTCGGAATGGTCCAGCTGGATCCGGTGGCAACTAGGAAGTTAGCGGCTGACAGATGGCGGCGATTAACACTAATTTCATTTGGCGCTAAAAAGCGTGCCGCACCGGTGAAAGTACTGATGCC
>JAJZQE010000079.1 GCA_021847685.1 bacterium
GGCCCGAGGGATGACACAATCTCAGCTTGCTAACAGCTTAAATACAAGTCAAAGCGCCATAAACCGCATCGAAAAGGGTGGTCAAAATATCAGCCTTGAGATGCTAGCTCGTATTAGCGAAGTTTTGTCAAGCCAAATCGTTACCCTTAATCAGTCTGGTAATCTTAATTTCCGCGTTGACGGTGGCCACAAATTGTCGGGATCTATTACTGTAAATACCAGTAAAAATGCCGCCGTTGCTTTGCTCTGCGCCTCGCTCCTCAACCGTGGCACCACAACACTGCGACGCGTCGCTAAAATCGAAGAAGTTAATCGCATAATCGAAGTCTTAAACAGCATTGGTGTTAAAACCAAATGGCTGGAAAACAACGACCTTGAAATTACTCCACCAGCCAAGCTAAAACTTGATGATATGAATCTAGATGCCGCTCGTCGAACTCGTAGTATTATCATGTTTCTTGGACCACTGCTTCACCGCTATAATTCATTCAAATTGCCTTACGCCGGTGGTTGTAGCCTTGGCGAACGAACCGTTGAACCCCATTTAAATAGCTTAAAAGAGTTTGGCCTAGAAGTGGCGACAGTTACTGGATTTTATGATTCAACCGTTAAATCACTAAAGCCCGAACGCGCCATTGTTTTATCCGAGCGTGGCGATACAGTGACTGAAAATGTCCTGATGGCAGCCGCATTAAATGACGGCAAGACCATCATTCGAAACGCCAGCCCAAATTACATGGTCCAGGATGTTTGTTTTTTCCTAGAAAAACTTGGTGTCAAGATCGAGGGTATCGGCACTACCACTTTGACCGTCCAGGGATTACGTGACATCAACAAAAATGTTGATTACTCACCCAGCGAAGACCCAATTGAAGCTATGAGCTTTATCGCTGCCGCTATCGTGACTAAGTCGGAAATTACGATTAAGCGCGCCCCGATTGAGTTTCTGGAAATCGAACTTAAAACCCTTGAGGATATGAATTTTCAGTATGATATTTCAGATGAGTACGTCGCCCAAAACGGCAAAACTCGTTTGGTTGACATCACCACAAAGGTCAGCAACCTGGTGGCCCCTCAGGATAAAATCCACCCACTACCATTCCCTGGCCTTAATATCGATAACCTGCCATTCTTTGCCGTTATCGCCGCCACTGCCAAAGGCCAGACTCTGATTCACGATTGGGTTTACGAAAACCGTGCGATTTACCTACTAGAACTAGCTAAATTAAATGCCAATGTTCAGTTACTTGACCCGCATCGCGTCCTTATTGATGGCCCCACCAAATGGAAACCAGCCGAAGTCGTTACGCCACCCGCTCTCAGGCCTGCCGTTGTGATTTTGCTAGGTATGCTTGCCGCGCCTGGTGTTTCCGTCCTGCGTAATGTCTACTCAATTAGCCGCGGCTACGAAGATTTAGCTAACCGCCTTAACACCCTTGGCGCCCAAATTACCGTAATACGTGATATTACCGAGTAAAATCAACTCTACAATTCTAAAAACAATGCTGCCCATACCATGCCAGGATCACCCCTGTAAAAAGGTGCTTTATACCACGATCCATCGGGATTCAAAAGCTCTGGATACGTACCATGGTATTCAATCATCGCCGCAAAATTAGCGTGTTGAGCGTCATAATCAAGGTGCGAGTAGCGCTTCATCAAATGCAAATAAAACGTACCATGCCAGCTCCAAATCGTCGTTCCGGTATAGTTTGGCATCGACAGCTTACCCATTCCAAAACGATATTTAAACACCTCTGGATATTGGCAGTACTCTAGCGGATAAAGCTCGTTCAAGCGCGCTGTTTTTATATAATCAAAAGTCTGATTGACCATTGCCTCATCTTCGATAACGCCCAGGAAAAATGGCATCAAAGCACATTCCGAGCTATAAACGTTAGTCGAGCGGTCAGCCCTAAAATACTCGCCTGTCCAGTAGTTTTTAATCAAATCATTTTGGTAACGCTGAATACCAAATGGAAAAGTCTTTAAGCCCAGTAAATTAGCACATTGCACCATTCGGGCGACCAACGCGACAGCGTAAGCACTGCGATCATAGTAAACTGCGTCACGCATCTCGGCATAGCGCATTTTTTTAATATTGCCGCGCTCATCCAAAAAGATTTTGCTGTATTTTTCAAGCTGACGGTCCAAAAAGGCTCGTTCGGGTAAACTTAACTGATAGTCACTCGCTACGAGCGAATGTAACAGCCAAGGCAAAGCATCGACGCTCTTTTTAGCCGGCGCATTAAAGGTATTGCCTGCTCTATCGATGCAAAGTGTCACATCACCCGCCCGGCGATAATGCTTCAAGGCCCAAGCTAAAGTGTGGTGGACATTTTCGGTATTGCCCAGATTAACCAGTGACTGACAGACCGTACCAAAATCGCGCATCCAAAAAAAGTCAAAATGCCCCAGGCTGGTGCGGTAAAAATCACCCTCCCATAACCGATCAATAATCTGACCACAAATTTGTTTAGCATCACCGTCAAACCGTTCAATACTACCAAAATAACGGTTTGATATTTGTCGATATTCCGCCCTTAAAGTACCCAGTACTCCACCAACTCGTCGAATAATATATTCCATTTAATTCTCAGTATAACAAACAAAAAAGACTTCGCATCCAGATGTTTTATTTTTCTATTCTAATTTTTGCAATCCCCAATATAGTATGAACTAAACC
>JAJZQE010000006.1 GCA_021847685.1 bacterium
GTCAGTTGTTTTGCCGGTTGGCTTGAAGTCAAGAACGTGGATCTTTTTATCAAGGTTTGCAATTGTCAGGGCTTGGCGAATCGCAACACGTTTAGCAGTTGTTGAAACGCGCTTCGTGTAGTTTTCGTTGCCACGTGGGCCAAAGACGATACCGCCACCGCGCCAGATTGGGTTTCGTGATGAACCAAATCGTGCTCGGCCAGTACCTTTTTGTGCCCATGGCTTTTTACCACCACCACTCACTTCACCGCGCTGCTTGGTTGTAGCTGTTGCAAGGCGCGAGTTGGCAAGATATGAATCGTAAGCTAGCTTTAGCAGTTCGTGGTTTGGGACCTCAACGTTAAAGATATCTTTTGGTAAAGCAGTTTTAGCTACTGCTGTTTTTGTAGTCTCAGCCATTATGCTTTTCCTCCGATAATTATCAAGCCTTTTTTAGGACCCGGTACAGCACCACGAAGACCAATCAGATTGTGGCTAGGATCAACGTAGGCAACGACAAGGTTCTTGACCGTTACTTGGTCGTGTCCCATGCGTCCAGCCATGCGCTTGCCCTTGAAAACCTTCTGTGGGTACATTGACCCAATCGATCCCGGCTTACGAACGTTGCCGTTACCACCGTGGGTTGCCTTGCTAGTATTAAAGTTGTGGCGTTTTACAGTTCCTGCAAAACCCTTTCCTTTGCTTGTACCGGTGGCGTCAACGATGTCGCCTAGTGCAAAGGTTGTTACGTCAAACGTGCTTCCTACCGAGAGGCCTTCTGGTAGTTCTGTTACACGTATTTCCCGAATGTGTTTCGGGGTCACTTTGGCGGACTTTGTGTGTCCAGCCACGGCCTTGCTCAGGTTCTTACCCTCACCATATGCCATCTGTACTGCAGTGTAACCGTCGGTTTCGACAGTCTTTACCTGAGTCACAGTCACAGGGCCAGCTTGAATAAGTGTCACGGGAATCGCAACACCACTTTCGCTGATGATTTGGGTCATACCAATTTTGGTACCGAGAAGTGCTTTCATAGCCCTTTTGCTCCCACTTAAAATTCTTGGTGGGAGGCAGTATCTAATCTGTTAGACTTACCAATTCACCAAGAATTATTTACTATTTTCGTAATAAGTTACCGTCTAACGTTATCACACTATCTGTTAATAGTCAATTGTATGGTGTATAAAAATACTGTTTTTATACACATTGAGCTTGTGTTTATCCTACTATTTCGTCATACTGATGTCATATAACTATTATTTAGGAGCTATATGGCCAATACCAAGATAAAATCTGTAAAGAAAAACACCGGTAAAGCAAAGGTTCCATTTAAAAGGTCTGTTCTTATAAAGTCACTTGATGATATTGATGCGCCGATGAAATCATTTAAGGTTAGTCGTGATACTTTGCCATTTTTTGACATGCACATTACCAGGCAAACAGTTTACTGGTTAATCCTGATGGCTTTTATTATGATTATGCAGCTGTCGATTCTGATTGCGCAGCTTAATATCCTTAAAGCAACCGATAGTCTTACTACTTTACTCTAGACAGACCCAGATAATTAAAATAACCTCGTAGTTGCGAGGTTATTTTAATTATGTAAGTTTTAATTACATGCGAATTTCGGCGTCGACACCTGCCGGCAAACTTAGGTTCTGCAAGCTGTCGATTGTCTTTGGCGTCGCGTTGGTGATATCTATCAAACGCTTGTGAACGCGCATTTCAAAGGCCTCACCACCCTTTTTGTAGACGTGCGGGCTTTTAACAACCGTAAACATGCTACGACGAGTTGGCAAGGGTACTGGTCCAGCAATGCTAGCACCGGTACGGATCGCCGTATCGATAATTTGTTTTGCCGACTGGTCAATAACTTTGTGGTCATAGGCCTTTAGTCGGATACGGATACGAAGTCCGCCCTCTTTTGTTTCTGCCATAGAAACTCCTTTATGTGCTATATCGTAACCTCTGACGGGGTGTAAAGTTACCGCCCGAGTTCTCGATATGATTAATAATACCGTCGTAGTATAGCAGATTTATAGATATATGCAAAAATACCTCCGATCGCTCGGAGGTATTTTGTCGTATTTGCTAACTTTTATCTTCTAAAAGCTATCTTCTACTTAGTGATCTTGGTTACAACACCGGCACCAACAGTCTTACCACCTTCGCGAATAGCGAAGTTAAGACCTTGCTCCATAGCGATAGGCGCTAGAAGTGTTACCTTGAATGTCAATGTATCGCCAGGGATAACTAGCTCTTTGTCAGCTGGAAGTTCAACTTCACCGGTTACGTCAGTTGTACGGAAGTAAAACTGTGGTTTGTAACCCTTGCTAAATGGTGTGTGGCGGCCGCCTTCTTCCTTTTTAAGGATGTAAACTTCAGCTTCGAATTCGGTGTGTGGAGTTAAGCTACCAGGTTTTACAACAACTTGGCCGCGCTCGATTTGCTCACGCTCAATACCGCGTAGAAGCAGACCAGCGTTGTCACCAGCTTGACCTTGGTTAAGGCTCTTCTTGAAGGCCTCAATACCAGTTACAACTGAGTTTTGAGTTGGGTGAATACCAACGATTTCAACTGGGTCGTTAATCTTAACAATACCTTGCTCGATACGGCCGGTAGCAACAGTACCACGACCCTTAATTGAGAAGACGTCTTCGATTGGCATAAGAAATGGTTTGTCAAGTTCGCGAACTGGTTCATCGATGTAGCTGTCAAGTGCATCAACAAGCTCCATGATGGCATCTTCAGATGCAGCGTCGCCTTCTAGGGCCTTGGTTGCAGAACCCTTGATGATTGGAGCGTTTTCGTCGAAGCCGTTTTTGGCAAGAAGTTCACGGATGTCCATTTCAACTAGTTCAACTAGTTCAGGATCAGCAAGGTCCATCTTGTTTAGGAAAACAAGAATCTTTGGCACACCAACTTGCTTGGCAAGCAAAACATGCTCGCGGGTTTGTGGCAATGGACCATCGTTTGCAGCAACCACAAGGATTGCGCCGTCGATTTGGGCAGCACCGGTGATCATGTTTTTAACATAGTCGGCGTGACCTGGCATGTCAACGTGAGCGTAGTGACGCTTAGCTGACTCGTATTCCTGGTGAGACGAAGCAATGGTAATACCACGGGCGCGCTCTTCAGGGGCGTTGTCAATTTGAGCGTATGCAACTGGCTTGTTAACAGCGCTTGGAAGTCGCTTTGCAAGTACAGTCGTAATAGCTGCAGTTAAAGTTGTTTTACCGTGGTCAACGTGACCCATGGTTCCAACGTTAACGTGAGGCTTGGTTCGATCGAAATCTGCCATTTTAGTTTATTATCTCCTTAAATTATTTTTCGCACGAGAGCAACATAGTCTCACGACGTATGTACCAGATTATACAGATTTAAACCGCAGTTGTAAACAGTTAGACTGCTATTTATCACTATCCAAATATTCAGCAATAAGTTGGTCTATAATCGCTAAGGCCTCTTTCTGACGCGACCTCACTTTATTATTTAAAGCATGGTTGGTATTAAACAAGGCTGAAATGACGCGTTGACGACGCGACATAGTATCATACTTAATCTCACCTCGCTTCATTAAACCCGCAGACACCATTCGATCACGACCAGTTCTTGTAGCAAGAAGATTAGAGCTGCTCAAAGCTCGAATAACACTGCCTCGCATAACATCATCCTCAAATAGACGGTCTTCCTTTAATCCTTCTATCACCCCTATCGCTTCATCCCGCAGTTTATCTTGCCAAATTTGCCCATCATTACACTCCACACGGTTATCCATGGCCGCCACACACTCCGTATTATCGGCTTGGCTTTCAATTTTTTTAAGTTCGGTAATATCTTCAGCAACTAATTCAACTGTTGTACTTTTAGATTGTGGGTTTAGTACGACCTCTTCAGTAGTTGGTATGACAACAACCTCGGATAGCTTATCCCATTGGTCAGTAATTTGGCTATAATCTTCAGGGTTTTCATATACGGACGACTCAGTATCTAAATTTGGCGTTTTAACAGACCTGTAAATCCGAGTACGGCGACGGAACTCGAGCTTACCATCAACGCGCTGTCGTAGATAACGCCAACCATATTGTAGAGATAGATTATGTTCGTCATTTAATTTTTGAGCAATTCTCTTGCCTTGAATTTTTGGACCAAGCAAGGTTGTGACGTTCGAACGGTGACTCTCACCGTCCACATCGGCAATATATAGTAATCTGGAGATTTGCTCGACAGTCACAACACGATCAGTTTGATCGGCTAAATATGCAGCAATAAATTCAGAGGCGCCTGGCGCTTCGATTGTTCGTTTAACGTGCTCAACGATATCAGCCTGATGCATTTTTTCATCAGGTGTCAGTGGAATGATATCTTTGGTATCAAACTCTTCGCCGGCCACTAAGTCAAATAGTAAGGCTCGATCCTCTGGCGATATAGCTTTCGGTATGGCCCACGCCTCACTGTAATAGTTAGCAAGAGAGTAATTTGTTTCGTCGAGTTTTTTGCAAGTAAGCGCCCGTTGTGCCAGTAAATGACTACGACGCATTCGATCAGATCGTTCTTTCTCATGTTCTCCGAATTCGTGAATCTCATCGGTTTTGCGTGGTGCCAGCTCGGCGGCTAACTCAACCTCATCTTGTAGGCGCTCGCTAATTGATGTTAGGGCCGCAATCTGTTCGTCGATGAGTGCAATTTGGCGCTCAAGATCAAGCGCCGCTCGTGCCCGACCTTCGTAGTCAAGAACTTGAGCCTTTTCTAGTAAATTTTGAAATGTGTCAATTTGCTCATCAGATATACCAACACGTGTTAGCTGCTTAAGCTCTTCATAGGTTAAGACACCTGTTCGGTCAAAACGTCGGTTTTGATCAAAAATATCTTGATTTAGTTGGCTAATTTCACTACTACCAACTGGCTGCTCGGGAAGAACCGAATTGTCGTCTAAGAATTCATAATTTGGCGTTAGCGATTTAACGTCAATCAGGGGTTTCATCTCTTTAAAGTCAAACATTGTGCAAATATGATATCACAGAATTGACTATTTTGCAATGGTATTAATAACTCCTCTTTTTGCGGAGGAGTTATTATGTGCTTATTTTAACTTTATTTGCTTGAGCGCTTTTCGATAATCTCTTGCGCGACGTTTGGTGGGACTTCCTCGTATTGAGCCAGTTCCATCGTACTTGCAGCACGACCTTGGCTCATTGAGCGAATGTCGTTAGTATAACCAAACATGTTAGCCAGTGGCACAATCGCCTTAACTAACTTGGCACCACCGTTTAGGTCGTCCATAGCCTCAATACGACCACGACGAGAGTTTAAGTCACCGATAACATCACCCATGAACTCTTCAGGGGTAGTAACTTCAACACGCATAACAGGCTCGAGTAGGATTGGCTTTGCCTGGCGAATACCTTCACGAGTTGCCAGCGCACCAGCCAACTTAAAGGCAAGCTCACTGGAGTCAACATCGTGGTAGCTTCCGTCGTGTAGCGTAGCCTTAACGTCAACAACTGGGTAGCCAGCAATAACACCGCTATCAAGCGTTTCGCGAACACCTGCCTCAACGGGCTTGCGGTACTCTTGTGGCACAACACCACCCTTAATTTCGTCAAAGAATTCAAAGCCTTTACCTGGTTCGTTCGGCTCAAATTTAATCCAAACATCACCATACTGGCCGCGTCCACCAGACTGCTTGGCGTGCTTACCCTGGACATCAGATGTGCCCTTGATTGATTCACGGAAGGCAACTTGTGGCTCACCAATGTTAGCTTCGACGTTAAACTCGCGGCGCATACGATCAACCAAGATATCAAGGTGAAGCTCACCCATTCCGGACATAATCGTCTGACCAGTTTCTTCGTCGGTGTGAACACGGAAAGTAGGATCCTCTTCAGCGAGTCGCTGCAAAGCAATACCCATCTTCTCTTGGTCGGCCTTAGTTTTTGGCTCAACCGCAATCGAGACAGGTGGTTCTGGGAAAGTAATGCTTTCAAGCGCAATTGGGTGCGCTGGATCAGACAAAGTGTGACCGGTAAAAGTGTCTTTCAGGCCAATCACGGCTGCAATGTCACCAGCTGAAACTGATTCGATTTCTTCGCGCTTGTCGGCGTGCATACGAACAATACGACCGACGCGCTCTTTTTCACCAGTCGTGGTATTAAGAACGTAGCTTCCGGCCATCAATTTACCACTGTAAACACGAACAAAAATCAGTTTTCCAACAAATGGATCAGTCGCAATCTTAAAGGCAAGACCGGCCAGTGGCGCAGTTTCCGATGGCTTGCGCTCGATTTCTTCACCAGTTTTTGGATTAATACCCCAAATCGCGTCCACGTCCAAGGGCGATGGCAAGTAATCAACCATAATATCAAGCAGTTTTTCGACAATCACGCCACGACCGTCACCGCCACTTACTAGGAAGAAGTTTCCGCCAAGCACGCGCTTACGTAAAGCGGCTTTTAGTTCAGGGATCGTAATTGACTCCTCGCCTTGCTCTAGGAATCTTTCAAATAAAGCGTCGTCGGCTTCAACGGCAGCTTCAACAAGTAGACTGCGGGCATTTTGGGCTTTCTCAAGCATATCGGTCGGAATTTCGCCTTGAACCAATTCGTGATCGGCGTAATCAGTGTAAGTATAAGCTTTCATCTCGACAAGGTCGACAACACCATTTATGTCTTTTTCAAAACCAATTGGCAAATGAATTGGCAGCGCGTTTTTAGTCAAACGAGCGTGAATCGTACCAAGTGATTTATAGAAGTCACCGCCGGTCTGATTAATCTTGTTGATAAAACAAATTCGTGGCACGCCATATTTATTAGCTTGGCGCCAAACAGTCTCGGACTGAGCCTCAACACCCATCTTACCGTCAAAAATCGTAACAGCGCCGTCAAGAACGCGCAGAGAACGCTCAACCTCGGCCGTAAAGTCGATGTGACCAGGGGTGTCGATGATGTTAATCTTGTGATCTTTCCAAAAACAGGTAACAGCGGCACTAGTAATAGTGATTCCGCGCTCTTTTTCCTGCGCCATCCAGTCGGTCGTTGCACTATCGCCGTTTGCGCCGCGAACCTCACCAATCTTGTGATTGATGCCAGTACGATAGAGGATACCTTCGGTTGTCGTAGTCTTACCAGCATCAATGTGCGCGATAATACCGATATTACGGAGGTCCTTTAGTGGGACGTGTTTTTCTGCCATGGAGTTTTTCTTATCCTTTTCTTAAATATTTTTTGCCATAAAAAATAGCTCTTATGTCCATTTTATCAGATTAGTCTAGTTTTTGCCAGTGACAATGAATGGTTTTATTATATCCGTTTAATTAAAAAGCCCCGGCCGTATGGTTCGGAGCTTTTTAATAATCCATGATTGGATTAGGTACGAGCGAAGTGAGCAAAGGCTCGGTTGGCTTCGGCCATCTTGTGAGTATCTTCCTTCTTCTTGTAGGCAGCACCGGCTTCGTTATATGCATCAACAATCTCAAGCGCAAGACGCTGAGAATAAGCGATACCCTTACGTGAACGAGCTGATTGAACTAGCCATGAAAAGGCGTAGTGCAATTGGCGGTGTCCAGAAACTGGGAACGGAATCTGGTAGTTTGCACCACCGACACGACGAGATTTAACTTCGAAGTTTGGTGAAACATTCTTTAGAGCACGCTCAAATACGGCAAGTGGATCTTCGCTACCAATTTTTTTAGCAGCAACTTCTAGGGCGCTATAAACAGCACGTTCAGCAACAAGCTTTTTGCCATCAAGCATTGACTTGTTGATTAGACGCTGAACCATAACGCTTTGGTACTTGCGATCTGGGTTTAGACGTCGTTGTAGACTGGCAGTAACTTTACGAGGCATTACTTGTCCTCCTTCTTGGCACCGTATTTTGAACGGCCTTGTTTACGCTTTGCAACGCCTTGAAGGTCAAGAGCGCCACGCACGATGTGATAACGAACACCTGGAAGGTCTGGTACACGACCACCACGAACCAGCACAACGGCGTGCTCCTGTAGGTTGTGACCTTCACCGCCAATGTAAGCCCAAACTTCTTGCTGGTTCGTCAAACGAACACGAGCAACCTTACGAAGGGCCGAGTTAGGCTTTTTAGGTGTCTTGGTTGTTACCTTGATACAAACACCACGCTTTAGTGGACCATCTTGCTCGTAGTAACGAGTTTTTAGTGCGTTGTGAATACGGCCGAGCGCAGGAGACTTACTTTTCTTCAAAGCAGTCTTGCGAGGCTTGCGCACCAATTGATTGATTGTTGGCATTAATACTCCAATTTTATTATTACAATTAAATAATCAGAATGTCGCAATCCATGAATGAAACGTTAATTTCAAGCATCTTCAACATTCTATAACTATATTTTAACTTTTACAGATTGAACTCAGCATGTTCGTTCTGTGTCATACTCGCTGTCCCGTATAGATTTGTACACATTCTAATAATCTATACGGTTCGCAAGAGGAAACTCATCTGTGATTGTAGCAGAATAGTTATGTTTAGTAAAGGTACCTAAATGTTCTTTGTGCTGCCAAAGAACCAAAGCAGCTTCTTTTGAGTCTGCAAAAGAAGCAAAACGACTGGGGCGGCTTCACTGCGCCGTACATCCATCAACAATTATATCGGTCGCTGCGGAACGACCCATAAAGGGATCGGTCCATTTTTATTGTTACTTAGTTAATCAAAAATGGACAAGTCCTCGCGAATTACTCCGATATAATTATTGCCGTATGACCGGGCAGCTGCAGATGCCCCAGACCCCATAAGCATAAATGGTATTTACAGAGGTAGAAAAGTGTGCTATTTTGAAGAAACAGGTTGTCCCATGGTGGGGTGGCCGAGCGGTTTAAAGCACCGGTCTAAGGAATCGGCGTGTGAAAGAAAGAAAGAAACAATCATTTCCGTGATTTATCGATTGAGTATCACCAGGAGTTCAAATCTCCTTCCCACCGCCAGGGCCCTGGCAACAAAAAAGACCTTCCAAAGAGGGTCTTTTTTGCTTCCGTGATCTATCAAATCTGCGCTTATGTTATCACGGGTGGTTATGCTTTGTCAATATGCCCGTTTGCTAGACATCTAGTGACTCCGGCTCGGGGGTCTGGGGGTATCTGGAGCTGCCCAAGGTGAAAAAGGCACAAAGACTGGAATAATGCGCGAGGACTTGTCCATTTTTGAACAGTTAATATAAATAAAAATGGACCGATCCCTTTATGGGTCGTTCCGCAGCGACCAGCTTTTGTGATTTTTTCACCTTGGCGCAGTGAAGCCACCCCCAGAGTTTTGCTTCTTTTGCGCCAAAAGAAGGACTTTTGGTTCTTTGTCAAAAAAGAACAAAGAAAACCCCGCCGTAAAGCGGGGCTTCTTTATCTGAGCGCTAACCTAGGCGGCTAGCTCGACGTCTTCGGCGATTTCGCTTTCCAGCTCATCGTCAATTTCGAGCGTGCCATCGGCGCGACGCGCACCGGTACCAACTGGGATCTTGCGACCAATGATCACATTCTCCTTTAGGCCGTGCAGTCGATCGACGCGACCACTTACAGCCGCGTTGATTAGGACACGGGTTGTATCCTGGAACGATGCGGCTGACAGGAAGCTATCTGACCAGATTGACACCTTGGTAATACCAAGCAGCAATTGCGTGTAACCAACTAGCTCTTTACCTTCGGCGGCAAGTTCAGCGTTAGCTTCAACCACAGCGGCCTTCGAGACAATATCACCAGTTACAAAGGTGCTATCGCCCGGGCTCTCAATCTGAACACGACTAAACATCTGACGCACGATTATCTCAAGGTGCTTGTCGGCCACGTCCTGACCCTGTGCAGCATAGATACGAAGAACTTCGTTAATGATGTAACGTTGTGTCGCTTCGGTACCCTTTAGGCGCATTAGGTCGTGTAGGTTGAGCGAACCGATAGTTAGGCGGTCACCAGCTTCGACGGAATCACCTGCAGCAACCACTAACTGGTTGCTACCAGGGATTTCGTAGCGAACAGGCGAGCTGGCGTTGGCAGCAATCACGATTGTTGAATCGGTCACTTCGACAACACCGTCAAATGGTGCAACAAGTGGCTTTGATTCACTCTCACCGGTTGCCAGAACATCGCCAACCTTAACGTTGCTGCCAGACTTGACAGTCACAGTGCGACCTTCAAGTTCTAGATTTTCAACGTGTCCAGCTTCTGGAGTCACCTGAACGACATACTTTTTGCCGTCTTCCCAGACATCAACCAGACCAGTCACTTCGGTAACAAAGGCCTGACCCTTTGGTGTACGAGCTTCGAACAATTCTTCAACACGTGGCAGACCTTGGGTAATGTCACCACCAGCCACACCACCGGCGTGGAAAGTACGAAGCGTTAGCTGGGTACCAGGCTCACCGACTGACTGCGCGGCGATAACACCAACTGGCTGATCCTTGGCAACCAAGTTACCACTGGCCATGTCGATACCGTAACTTCGACGTGGAATACCGCGGAGGTTTTTGGTCGAAATAACACTTTGGATGCGAACTTCTTTGATATCATCATCAGCTTCAATCTTGTTAGCGATTTCGCGGGTAATTAACTCATCGGCCTCGATGTATCCCGGCACAGCCTCGGCAGTATAACGACCGAACAAACGGTTGCCGAACGAAATCATGGTTAGTTCTGACTCTGAACGATAAATCGTAAAGCCGTCGTCACTATTTGGCATATCTTCAACCGTAAAGACGTCCTGGGAAACGTCAACCAAACGACGCGTTAGGTAACCCGAATCGGCGGTCTTTAGGGCGGTGTCAATCAGACCCTTACGGGCACCACGCGTTGCCACGAATTGTTCAAGTGAGCTTAGCCCATGTTTGTAGCTTGATCGAATCGGCAGCTCAATCTCACGGTTAGTGGCGTCCACCATGATACCAATCATCGAGCTAGCAAGCTTGACGTTACTAATATCACCACGTGCACCAGAGTTAACCATCACGCTAATACTGGTGTCCATGTTCTTAAGCTTGGACTGCAAAAACTCAGTAATACTACGGTCAACACTTCGCCACGAGGCAACGGTTAGGCTGTAGCGTTCTTCCTCGGTAATCAAACCTTGGTCAAACTGCTCAGAGATAAGCGCCGTTTTGGCGTCACCTTCAGCGATAAAGGTCGCAGTCTCGTCAAAGCTAATGTAGTCGTCCTTACCGGTTGACACAGCGGCGATGGTTGCAAAGCGGAAAGCAAGACCCTTCATACGGTCAGCAATTTGGGCGGTTGTTTCGGCGCCATAGGTATCAAAAATTCGGGCCAAAACACGCTTTAGCTGCTTTTTCGTCTGAACGTTATTGTCGTATGGATAATCAGCTGGCAAGATTTCGTTGAAGAAAACTCGACCAAGCGTGGTGTCGCGAACTTCACCGCGTATCAAAACACGGATTGGCGATTGAAGTTGCAAAAGCTTGTTATCATAAGCCATTTCAGCTTCGTAAACCGAGCTAAAAGCCTTAACTTTTTCAGTCTGAGCACTTGGCTTGTCGTATGTTAGGTAATAGTTACCCAAAACAACATCCTGCCCAATGTTAAGGACGGGCGCACCATCGGCTGGCTTTAGAAGGTTAGCGGTTGCACTCATTAGCTCGCGAGCCTCGCGCTGGGCATCAGCAGATAGCGGCAAGTGAACGGCCATCTGGTCACCGTCGTAGTCGGCGTTAAATCCGTTGGCGACTAGTGGGTGCAAGTGAATTGCCTTTCCTTCAACCAATTTTGGCTGGAAGGCTTGAATTGACAAACGGTGGAGTGATGGCGCACGGTTCAAAAGAACATACTTACCTTCGATAACCGCATCAAGCGCGTCCCAAACTAGGGCATCACCAGCTTCAATCAAACGAGTAGCTGATCGAATATTGTAAGCGTGTTCGCCTCTAATTAACCAGCTAATAACAAATGGTTTAAATAGCTCAAGTGCCATCTGCTTTGGAATACCACATTGGTTAATTTTTAGCTTTGGACCAACCACAATAACGGAACGTCCCGAGTAGTCAACACGCTTTCCTAAGAGGTTCTGTCGGAAACGACCTTGCTTGCCCTTTAGCATGTCACTAATTGACTTCAAGCGGCGGCGACCACCGGTTGCATTGACAGCACGGCCACCACGGGCAGCTGAGTTATCGATGAGGGCGTCGACAGCTTCCTGGAGCATACGCATTTCGTTGCGGCGAATAACTTCAGGGGCGTTTAGGTCAATCAACTTCTTTAGACGGTTGTTTCGGTTAATCACACGACGATAAAGGTCGTTAAGATCTGAGGTCGCAAAACGGCCACCGGTTAGTTGCACCATTGGACGTAGGTCCGGTGGAATAACAGGTAGAACTGTAAGCGTTAGGCTGCTTGGTTTAATACCAGCGGCGAACATACTTTCAAGCACCTTCAGGCGCTTTAGAAGCTTCTTTTCGCGCTGCCCCTTGGCGCCAGCCGCTTCTTCGGTTAGTTTTGCAATTAGCTGTGGCAAGTTAATCTCGTCAAGCAAGGCCTTAAGCGCCGTTCCGCCCATACCAACTTCAACCAAGTCTTCGTATTCTTCAGGAAGATTACGGAAATCGACTTCGTTGATAAGTGCACCCTTAACCAGGCTGTCAAGTTGAGCTTTTTTAACAGTGTAGTTTTCGTTTAGTTCTTCAACTTCGCGCGACATTTGCTCGGCAAGAGCCTTAACATCAGCATTTTCAGCTTCAGCTTCGCGCTCGTAGCGAATCTTGATAGCGGCGCGGCCAGCTTCGGTCTCGGCTTCAAGGTCGGCTAGGTATTGATCGCGCTTAGTCTCTTCAACTTTCAAAATTACGTAGGTTGCAAAGTAGGCAATGCGTTCAAGATTGCGGACAGTGATACCTAGAAGCAAGCTCATCGCGCTTGGCGTACCCCGCATAAACCAGATGTGAGCCACTGGTGCAGCTAGGCTAATGTGAGCCATACGCTCGCGACGAACGATTGACTTGGTAACCAAATCACCGTTTTTGTCGACAGCGGCTTCACGCGAGCGAACACCCTTTAGTTTGTTATCGTGTGGGTTGATGTCTTTGACTGGTCCGAAAATCCGCTCACAAAACAGACCATCACGCTCTGGTTTTTGTGTACGGTAGTTAATCGTTTCAGGTTTAGTTACCTCACCGTAGCTCCACTTCAAAATATCTTCTGGGCTGGCTACCGCCAGGCGAACTGCGTCAAAGTCGGCAATACCGTTGTTTGCTATAATACGGCTCATATTACGCCTCCTCCTTGTCTAACATGAGACAAACCTGAAGGTTTTTCTCATCGCGCAGTGCGCCGGAATAAATCCGTCGGGACTGGCTGCTCTTTTCCAATACTGACATTACGCTACCTCCCCCTTTATCTCATCTATTTCATCAATATCCTGAATTGTTACACCGTCGCCTAAGTCACCAAATTCATCGGCTTCATCTAGTACAATTTCTGCATCATCGTCATCGGCAATCGGAATAGCGGCCACTGGCTCGCCGTTGATAACACTACCAATCACCTGTTCGGCGTCGATAATCGCATCCTCGGATTCGTCTAGTAGGTCGACACGAAGACCAAGACCTTGAAGTTCCTTAACAAGCACATTAAATGACTCTGGTAGTTTTGGACCAACAATCTTTTCATTCTTAATAATTGACTCGTAAGCCTTGGCACGTCCGTAGACATCGTCAGACTTAATCGTAATCATTTCCTGAAGAGTGGCAGCGGCTCCATAAGCTTCAAGTGCCCAAACCTCCATCTCACCAAAGCGCTGACCACCGTTTTGCGCCTTACCACCAAGTGGCTGTTGAGTCACCATTGTGTAAGGACCAGTTGAACGAGCGTGAATCTTGTCGCTAACCATGTGGTGTAGCTTCAACATGTGCATCACACCAACAGTTGTGCGCTCTTCAAATGGTTCACCGGTACGACCGTCGATTAACTGGCTCTTACCATCACTAGCAAAGCCGGCCTTAATCAGCTCGGCGCTAATTGTTTCGTCTGACACACCGTTAAATGGAGGTGTCGCAACCTTGTAACCAAGGGCTCGTGCCGCCATTCCAAGGTGAGTTTCAAACAACTGACCAATGTTCATACGTGATGGCACACCAAGTGGGTTCAAAACCACATCAACAGGCGTTCCGTCTTCCATGTATGGCATGTCTTCAAGAGGCAAAATACGCGCGACAACACCCTTGTTACCGTGTCGTCCAGCTAACTTGTCACCAACAGAGATTTTACGAAGCTGAGCAACGAAAATCTGAATCTGCATGATAACGCCAGCCTTAAGTTCGTGACCGTTTTCGCGGCTAAAGATCTTAACACCAACAACTTTACCACCACCAGCATTGTTCATACGTTGTGAGGTATCGCGAACATCCTTGGCTTTTTCACCAAAGATGGCGCGCAGTAGGCGCTCTTCGCTACTCAGCTCTTGTTCACCCTTTGGTGTAATCTTACCAACCAGGACATCACCAGCCTTGACCTCTGAGCCAAGTTGGATGATACCGTTTTCATCAAGGTGACGTAGTGATTCTTCGCTAACATTTGGAATGTCGCGGGTAACAATCTCAGGACCAAGCTTGGTTTCACGAACTTCAACGGTGTAATCTTTAATGTTAACACTTGTCAAAGTATCATCTTGAACGATTCGGCTTGACAGCACGATTGCATCGTCCATGTTGTAGCCAGCCCAT
>JAJZQE010000080.1 GCA_021847685.1 bacterium
CCATTTCCCCCCTGAAAACATCTGGTCTGCGCTCCGCGCGACCAAAGAAAAAGCCGCCCATGCGGGCGAAAATCTCTCAGAAAATACTGTCTTGGTGCGCGAAAGAGGATTTGAACCTCCACGTCCCGAAGGACACCAGCCCCTCAAGCTGACGCGTCTACCGATTCCGCCATTCGCGCGCACCTGCCGTAGCATTGATGGTAAGTATAGCTGATTTTACGGTGTCTTGTAAACCATACGCGAGCCAGTTGACCAGTACAAAACGTCCTGGTAGCGATCGAACTGCGAGACAAAAACGTTTTTATCATTATACGACTGATCGTGATGACTGGTTGCATAATACGCAACCGATTGATATAGACCAATGGCCGGGACATCGGCTAGCCATTGCTTGGAAAATGTAATATATTTAGCATTACGCAGCCCAGGCTCAAGCCGTGACCTTGCACTAACCAGCGCGTCATCGGCAATTGCATCAGAATAGTTCGACAAATTAAGACCAAGTGGATTTGCTTGTGAGGAATGCCAATAGGCATAAACATCAGGATCAGCGCCAATCGTTAACTGATAAATCAATACGTCGTAGTTGCGCGACTGCAATGTTTCCCGGACCGCTCTTGTCGTCGTATCGTTTGGGTTAATTACAACTGTATCAACTTGTATACCTAAGTCGCGCCACTGCCCGGCTAGCGTTTCAAGTGCTCGCTCATAATCATCATCTTTAATCGTTACAACGGATAGTTTAAGATTTTGACCATTCTTGACACGATGTCCGCTAGCGTCCAACTGCCAACCCGCATCATCTAGTAGCTTTTTGGCATTAGCTTTGTCATAAGCTGGTGCCTGCGGGACATCACCGGTTAGCTGACCATTAATAAATGGTAAATCAAGACGCGGCGTACCGGCGGGCAGTTGATTAATAATTGCCGAAACGTTTGTACCGCTTTGCAGCGCACGGCGAACCGCTTTATCTTGCAAAGCGCCCCGAGTTGTATTAAATAGGGCATATACACCGCTTTTTATCGGTGTGGCATCTATTTTGTAGCGCTTGCTATCGATTTGCTTAATATTCGATGACGACAAATCGGCTGCCGAGTTGACCTCGCCAGTCGAGAGGGCTCTGACAATTTGGTCCTGCTTAGAATAAACGTGGACTTGGAAGAATTCGACCTTTGCGGGTCCGCCATAATAGTTAGCATTCCTTTCAAGATGGACAACTTTTAATCCATTAGCAATATCAACATCCTGAAGCAGACGCAGTTTAAATGGTCCACTGCCGACTGGCGAGTTGCTGAACATATTTTCGCGCAAAGAGTTCGGCTCAATCTTGGACAGGACATGCTCGGGTACAACCGGAAAAGTTAAAGCATGAGGAAACGCGGCAATAACCGCTGGCAGCGTAAACTGCAGCGTCGTATCATCAATCACCTTCACACTAATACGACTCCAGTCCTCGGGATTAGTCGAGCGCACGGCTGGATTTTTGAGTAAACCGATTGTAAAAGCCACGTCACTTGCTGTTAGGCGGTATCCGTCTTGCCACGTCGCATCGGGTCGAATCTTTATGGTGTAAATTTTATTCGTACTATCAATTGTCATACTTGTCGCCAAGTCTCCCTTAAGATGTCCAGTCGCGTCATAATTATACAAGCGCGAAAATAACAACCGACTCAGCGACTGCTCGGCATGCGATGAGGCGAATAGTGGATCAAGCGTATCAACTGGGCCCAGATCCGCCTCGGCATATGTACCGCCAACTGCTGCAGTCGACGTCCGATAACCTTGCTGATACCACATAACCTGCAGTCCGGTCGCAGCAATTAAACCGCCAACAGCTATGCTCCAAATCAGAACATTCCAGCGAACCTCGCGAATATTACTCCAACGCTTAACGACAAATTTGCGGGCATGCCTTAAAGTGACGTCGCTAGCACGTCGCATCCGCTTATTGATAATTTTACGGTTAACGCGAGTATTCTTTAGTTGTTGCCAACGGTTCGACTCGTCATCATCCTTCATATAATGGTTCGCCGATTAACCTATTTAACGGCGGGCAAAAGCAGCCCCACCAAGATTGAAAGAATAAAGATAACCGATAGTACGACCGTTACCTCAAAAAGATTCTTATCCAGACCGCGCCGCGTTGTATATAGCTCGCCCGAGCTACCAAAGCCAGCGCCAAGTGAAGCGCCACGCTGCTGAAGTAAAATCGACACAATCATCAAAATCGAAGATCCAACGGTGACAGTTTGTAGAATAATATTTAAGTTCACTTTATAATCTCCCCTGTGCCTTGTTTACCTGGTGTAACTCAAGTGTAGCACTTACTATATAGTTTATCAGACTCAACAGTATTCCGGTTAGGATTGACTCTATAAATGTCATCGAAATTCCCGGTGTAATCAGTAGTGAGATATAGACCATCAAACCGTTTACAACTAAAACAAATAAACCAAGTGTTAATAATATAGCGGGCAGTGACAAAATAACGGCAATCGGCCTTAGTACGCTGTTAATTATCGAGAAGACAAGTCCGGCTAGTAAAAATTCCGAAAATACCCCTGCCGTACCAGCATGCTCATAACCACCGCCAAAAATACGCACCGCAACCCATAAGCTAAATGAATTTAGGCCCCAACGCAA
>JAJZQE010000007.1 GCA_021847685.1 bacterium
GATCTTAGCCCCCGGGGTCTGGGGTATCTGTAATTACCGTAAAAAGCAGTTATAGCTGTCCTTGACTGGCCGAGGACCTACCCGCACCCAGTTCATCTGGCGTAAGGGCGATCCCTTTAGGGTCGTTCCGCAGGCAACAAAGGACAGCTATAACTGCTTTTTAGCGCGTAATCACAGCCAACCCCAGCAGTTTTGGATACTTTTGCAGTTCAAAAGTATCAAGACATTTGTTACTTTGGCAAAAGTAAGGATTGAATTGGTTGGGCGTGGAGGCGAGAGGAACACTCGGAAGCATGTGTCTTAAAAATATGGGGTTGAGGGTGGCGAGGGAGGTAAAGGAGTAAATTAAATAGTAAGGCAAGGGCGAAGATTAGTATAAAAGTGGGTAATATTGACTTTTTTGCAGGAAGTTGATATATATAGGGGTAATAACTACAAAAATAGACAAGAGGAAATTGCGAGCTATCATGTCTGAACTACCAGAAAAACAAGTCAAGCGACTACATGCGCTTATTCAAGAGGCCGAAACTAACCTAGCGGCCGCTAAGGAGCTATTGATTAGTATCGTTGGTGAAGATGGCACCGTTTTAACGCCAAAAACCAGCAAGGCCGAGGATGTTAGCGGTAAAATCGTCGAAGGTGTCTTTGATGGCCAAAAAATGGTCGGTCCAGATGGTAAAGAGTATCCCGTACCAGCTAACTACGCCAGCAAATCAAAATTAGTCGAAGGTGATATCCTTAAACTGACGATTGCCGACGACGGCAGCTTTATATACAAGCAAATTGGCCCAACTGAACGCCGTCAGATTATTGGCACATTAGTGCAACACGATGGAGCGTACTATGTCGAGGCAAATGGTCGCGAATACCGCATCTTGCTTGCTAGCGTGACTTACTTTAGGATTGCCGTCGGTGACCAGGTAACTATTATCGTGCCGGCTGATAACCCTGACGCTGAATGGGCCGCTGTCGAAGCCGCTCTTTAATCAACACGATCATCATTTAATCCCGCCGATGCGGGATTTTTTGTTATTGTATGAGCTAAACAAAAGCGCTATAGTAAAAACATCACATGAGGTGAAAAACAAACAAGTGCAATAAACAGGGGGAAATATGACAAAAATTAGCTTTAAGTATGGTGCTATTAATAGTGGCGTGGTCGACATATTGGTCTATATAGCTCAGATCTATAACGACCTAAAAAACAAATCATTGGCTTAAAACACAACAATAATACAAACAAATTAAGCGTATACTTAAAAAAGAAAATTGAGGGGAAAATCAACAATGTCCAAAGCATTGTATCGAAAGTATCGTAGCAAATCGCTAGATGAAATTGTCGGCCAAAAACACGTCACCGACATTCTGGCGCGGTCTATCGAGCAGGGGCGTATTTCACACGCGTATTTACTAACTGGCCCCCGGGGCGTCGGCAAGACCTCTATAGCGCGAATTTTGGCTCATGCTATCAATAAATCGCCTTATGATGACGATAAAACCGACCTCGACATCATTGAAATCGACGCCGCCAGCAATAACGGTGTCGAAGATGTCCGCGATTTACGCGAAAAAGTTCAAATCGCCCCGGTTGGATCTGCTAAAAAAATCTACATTATCGATGAAGTCCATATGTTGTCAAAAGCGGCTTTTAACGCACTGTTAAAAACTCTTGAAGAACCACCCGAACACGTCGTTTTTATCCTGGCCACAACTGATGTCGATAAATTACCGGCCACAATTATTAGCCGCACCCAGCGCTTTAGTTTTCGCGCTATTACTAAACCCGAAGCTGTTAATCACTTAAAACAAATCGCCAAGGCTGAAAAAATCAAAATCGATGATGAGGCACTTGAGCTAATCGCCGAAAGAGGTGAAGGCAGTATGCGTGATAGTATCAGCCTACTTGACCAGCTAGCCAGTCTGTCGGGCGAGAAAGAACCCATCACCGTTACATTAATCGAGGCATCGATTGGCCTGGCGCCTAAAAACACCGTCGATAATTTACTGAACGCTGTTGAAAATCACGATATTGCCGCCATCGTCAGCCAACTTGACATCGCATATGATCAAGGTGTAAATGGCGTTATTTTGTCACAACAATTAACCCAGCGCGTTCGTGAATTAATCATCGAGAAACCGCAACTATTAGCGCTGCTTGATAGCTTACTGGATGTTGCCAAAAGCGCCCAACCAAACTTAAAACTTCTTAGTACACTTGGCAGCGCGGCTACTCCAAAACTGGCTGCCACTAAAACAGTGGCGCTATCCGCCCCAGCCTTAGAAGTCAGCGCGACAATTGCCGAACTTGAAAAGCAAGCTACGCGCAGTAAACCAAAAGAACCAGCCCAACCCACTCCAGTTAAAGCCGACAAAGCAGCGCCAACTGAAAATGTTGCAAAGCCAAGTGTCGAAGCTAGCGAATTTGACTGGGACAAACTAATCGAACATACGCGCAAAAACTATGTCGCCATTTTTAGCGTTTTACAAAAGTGTCATTATGAACTTACCGACAACATGTTAACGCTTTACACCGGCAATAAATTTTATAAGAAAAAGCTAGATGATGTCCGCTATAGCACACTTCTCTATAAAAGCCTTGAAGAGGTCGGGGTTTATGGACTAAATATCCACACAATACCCACAGCCCCGCCACCAAAAGATAGCCAAGCAGCCGCTGTAGCTGCTATTATGGGCGGAGGAGAAGAGGTCGCAGTCGAGGATAATGGCAACTAAAGAAGTCCCAGCCGGAAAGATACCACCACAAAACTTGGATGCCGAGAAAAGTTTGCTTGGCGCTGTTTTGATTGACGAAGAAACCCTGGCTGACATATCCGAACACGTTACCGCAAAAGACTTTTACGAAAAACGTCACGGCATAATTTATGCGGCCATGATTCGTCTGTATGAAAAACACAAGCCGGTCGACCTACTGACACTAACCGAAGAACTAAAGCGCAAAAATGAAGTCGAAGTTATTGGCGGATCAGCCTACTTAACTGATCTGACAAATTACGTACCAACTTCAGCCCACGCCGAAGCCTATGCCGAACTTGTCGCCCAAAAAGCCGTCCGCCGCCGCTTAATTCGCGCCAGTGGCGAGATTTCAGAATTAGGTTACGACGAAGAGACGACTACCCAGGAACTGCTTGAAAAAGCCGAGGCCGAATTGTTTTCAGTCAGCGACCAATCACTTAAACAAGACCTTGTCAGCATCGAAAGCATCTTAACTGAAAGCTTTGACCGCATGGAGGAGCTCCATCGTAACAAGGGTACGCTACGCGGCGTCCGCACGGGCTACCGTGACCTTGATAATATGACAGCTGGTTTGCAACGAAGTGACCTGATTATCTTGGCCGCCCGCCCGGCCATGGGTAAAACCACCCTGGTTACCAACTTGGCATATAACGTCGCCACTGTCGCCAAACAACCAGTATTGTTCTTTAGCCTCGAGATGAGCAAAGAACAACTAGTTGACCGTATGTTAGCCGACGCCTCGGGTGTTGATGCCTGGAATATTAGGACCGGAAACTTATCGGACGACGACTTTAGTAAGCTATCCGAGGCGATGGGTGAGATGGCCGAAGCGCCAATCTTTATCGATGACACACCAGGCCTGAGTGTTCTTGAAATGCGCACCAAAGCCCGCCGAGCCGCCCACGAACAACCACTTGGCTTGATTATTATCGACTACTTGCAGCTGATGCAGGGAAGTGGTCGCGATAACGGCAACCGCGTGCAAGAGGTCAGCGAGATTAGTCGTGGTCTGAAGCTAATCGCCCGCGAGCTTAACGTACCGGTCGTGGCTTTGTCTCAGCTCTCACGTTCGGTTGAATCACGTAGTCCCCAAATTCCACAACTGGCTGACTTGCGCGAATCAGGATCAATCGAGCAGGACGCCGACATCGTCATGTTTATTTACCGCGAGGCTTACTATAACCCTGAAACTGAACGCGAAAACATCACCGATTTAATTATCGCTAAACACCGTAACGGACCAACCGGCAAAATCGAACTTTACTTCCACCCAGAACGCCTGCGTTTCATGTCGCTCGACCGCAAACACGACGGCTAGTCGTGGTATAATCAATCTAATATATGGGTATTGATGTCACATCATTCTACATGTATCGCTGGCGCTACAAAATAGGCTATGCGATTATCGGCCTTTTTTTAGTTGGCATGTTACTTTTTGCTGGCTTGTACGCGCCTGGTGGCATTTCTCATAACGAAGTCAATACTGTAATTAAAAGTGCAAATATATCGCTTGGTAACATTGACAGTTATGCCGTTACAAACTTGCCATTCCATCTGCTGCAACGAGCTAGTCTGCATTTGTTTGGAGTTAGCGATTTTAGCATCAAGTTACCATCGCTGCTTTTAGCCGCCTTATCGGCAATCGCCTTGGTTTTTTTATTAAAACGTTGGTTTAAACGTAATATCGCTATCTTGGGATCAATTATCGCTGTCACAACTGGTCAATTTTTGTTTATCGCTCAAAGTGGGACAGCTGATATTTTGTATATTTTTTGGCCAGTTTGTTTGCTGTTACTTGGCACTCTGATTGCCCGTCGCGAACAACCGCGAACTCTTTGGAAGACGTTATTTTTTATTACACTTTCGCTAAGCCTTTATACGCCCTTAAGCATTTACGCTATTATCGCACTAGCGGCGGCCGTAATGTTGCATCCGCATCTGCGCTTTATTATTAGGCAACTATCGCGTCTGCGTCTTTTGGCTGGTTTTATTATTGGCGCACTAGCACTCATACCACTAATTTATGGCATTATTAAGTCGCCCGAAACCGCCCTAACGATACTTGGCATTCCGGCTCATTGGCCTAACTTGGCCGCTAATATGCCTGTATTATGGCAGCAATATCTTGGATTTACAACGCCAAGCACAACACTTTTGATGACGCCGGTCTTTGGACTTGGATCAATGCTTATTATCGCTTTTGGCCTATACCGCCTAATTAAAACACTAGCCAGCACTCAAAGTCACGTTATTCTTATCTGGCTCATCTGTCTGATTCCAATTGTCATTACCAATCCGCTATTTACTAGTGTCACTTTTTTACCGTTTGTCTTGTTGCTATGCACGGGGCTCGATCGATTGCTAAGCAACTGGTACAGTATTTTTCCGCGCAACCCATATGCCCGATTTGTCGGTCTAATACCCCTTGCTATCCTAGTCGGCGCGTTAGTCTTTTCAGGCCTAGAACGCTACAGCTATGGTTATCACTATGATCCTTACACTGTGGCTAACTTTACACGCGACCTGTCACTTATGCCAAAGGGGACAGCTAACCTGGTGGTAGCGCCTGGACAACTACCGTTTTATAACGTTGTCGCTAAATATAATAAAAATGTCCAAGTTGGCGTCGCGCCAACATCCAACACGTTCGTGGCGACCCACGAAGCAAAAGGTGACTACGTCGGTTACACGATTCAACGCATCGTCACGTCTGATACCACCAACAACGCCGACCGTTTTTACCTCTACAAAAAGACCGCTCAGTAAAGTATACTAAGTATAATACTATTCCAGAGGGAGCAATTATATGGCATTCGATCAAGTTAAGATGATAAATCAACTACGCAAGGCTCAAAACGACCTTAAAAAAGAAATTATCGAGGTTGAAGCTGGCGATGGTGCAGTGGTTATTCAGGTAACTGGTGAACTAAAGCTAAAGAGCGTCAAGATTAATCCAGCCCAAGTCGACCTAGACGACATTGCCGAGTTAGAGCACTGGATTGAAATCGCGGTCCGCGATGGACTTGCAAAAGCTCAAGAAGTTGCCGCCGAAAGAATGAAGCCTTTAATGGGCAATCTTGGCAATTTGGGAATCTAAGGGTTAGGTAACTATTTTGGCACAACTTTTACCATCGGCTTTAGTCGAAGCGATTGAGGAATTGGGAAGATTACCTGGTGTTGGCGCCCGGACTGCCGAGCGCTACGCTTCGTTTTTGTTGCGCGCCGATCCTCATGTCAGTGAAAAGTTAGCCAGCGCCATCTTAAAATTACATACCGATGTTAAGAGCTGTCCGGTAACTTTTGCGTTAATTGATGCCGATGAGGACGTTTCGTCACTCTACAGCGACCCAGATCGCAATAAAAAACTAATTGCGGTCGTCGAAGAACCCCTTGATATCGTCTCACTCGAGCGAACTGGCCAATTTAACGGCACCTATCACGTGCTTGGTGGCGCCATTAGTCCAATCGACGGCATCGGGCCCGAACAACTGCACATTCCCGAGCTATTAAAGCGGTTAGTCAGTGACAGGGTCGAAGAGGTGATAATTGCCACCAATGCGAGCGTTGAAGGTGAGTCAACCGCTCTTTATTTGCAACGTCATATTCTTGACGCCGGTATTACCGTTAAATTGACTCGATTAGCCCGCGGTATTCCAGTTGGTGTCGACCTAGAGTACGCCGACCAAATCACATTAACCCACGCCCTCGAAGGCCGTCGCGACCTATAATTATTAGTTTTATAATCTGTTATACTAAAAACAATGTTTGAATCTGCAAAACAACTTATCGATAATGCGAATAAAATTCTAATTATTCAGGCTGAAAACCCCGATGGTGACTCACTCGGTAGTGCCCTGGCGCTTGAAGAAATCCTAGGCGATCTTGGTAAAAAAGTCAGCCTTTATTGCGATGTCGACATGCCAAAGTACCTGCATTATATCAGTGGTTGGGACCGCGTTACCCAGGATTTTGATACTTCAGCCGACTTAGCCATTATCGTCGACACTTCAAGCGATACCCTAATCGGCAAAGCTTTAATTATCCCTGGGGCCCGTCATTTTCTGGAAAGTCACCCCGTTCTGGTCATCGACCACCACATCGAAACGGCTGCCACGCTTAGCTTTGACCACACTATGGTGCTAGAAGAGGCGGTTTCATCCAGCCAGGTTATTTATAAACTTGCCACCGCTTGCAACTGGGCAATCAATCAACAAGCCGCCGAAAATATGCTAGCAGCATTACTGTCGGACAGCCTAGGTCTTAGCACTCAAAACGTGAACGCCGAAACCTTTTTAGTCGCCAGCAAGTTAACCGAATTAGGCGCCTCACCAGCCACTATCGAAGAACGACGCCGCGAATTTATGAAAAAGTCAGCCGACATCCTTAAATACAAAGGCCAGCTCATCGAGCGAATCGAGTATTTTCTGGATGGTAAATTAGCCGTCATTCGCATTCCATGGGAAGAGATTCAACAATACAGCGACCAATATAATCCTAGTGTACTAGTACTGGATGAGATGCGCCTAGTGGAAGGCGTCGAGTTGGGCGTGGCGATTAAAACTTATCCTGATGGTAAATTAACCGGCAAATTGCGTAGCAATAAGCCAATCTCGGCAACTGTCGCCGGATATTTTGGCGGTGGTGGTCACCAATACGCCGCTGGCTTCCGCATCTATGAATCAATCGAAACAATCTTACCCGAACTACTTGAGGCCACGCAAAAAGCCCTACAGGAGGTAGCTAATGACACTCAGGCTTCATAACACCCTGACCGGAACCGACCAGATTTTTGAATCACAGACACCTAATTTAGTTAGGCTTTACACCTGTGGACCGACCGTCTATGATTATTTGCACGTCGGCAACTGGTTTGGCTATATCGCTTGGGACGTGCTAGTCCGCGTGCTTATCGCCAACGAATATGAAGTTGAGCGAGTTTTAAATATTACCGATGTTGGGCACTTGGTGAGTGATGGTGATGAGGGCCAGGATAAACTTGAAAAAGGCGCCAAGCGTGAGGGTAAAACCGCCTGGGATATTGCCGATTTTTACAGCCAAGACTTTCTAAAAGGCGTCGACCGGCTCGGTCTTGTCCAACCGCAGCATATCGTTAAAGCAACCGATTACATACCGCAACAAATCGAACTTGTTCGAACTCTTAAAAATAAGGGGTATACCTATCAAATTGACGATGGCATTTATTTCGATACAAGCAAGTTTCCAAGCTATGCTGATTTCGCACATCTTGACCTGAAAGCGCTTCAAGCTGGCGCACGCGTCGAGTTTAACCCCGAAAAACGTAACCACAGTGATTTTGCATTATGGAAATTCACGCCAGAGAGCGAAAAACGCGACATGGAGTGGGAAACGCCCGATGATATATTAGAATATAGAAGTGAGAAGATAGAAGATAGCGAAAGCTCAAATAAAAAAAATCCCTCAGGTGAACAACCAGTCATGGGCTTTCCGGGCTGGCATTTAGAGTGCTCGGCTATGGCAATGTCGATTTTAGGCGAGACGCTTGATATTCACACCGGTGGTATTGACCATATTCCGGTGCATCACACTAATGAAATCGCTCAGTCCGAAGCGGCAACAGGCAAAACTTTTAGTAAATTTTGGCTGCACAACAATCATCTTAAGGTTGACGGCACCAAAATCAGCAAATCGCTTGATAACGGCTATACGCTGGATGATTTAGCTAAAAAAGGCTACAGCCCCGACGACTTTCGTATGTTTGCGTTACAGACTCATTATCGCACCGAAGGCAATTTTACGTTCGATAATTTAACAAGCGCCAAAAATCGACTGCACAACTGGCGTAATATTGCGGCATTGCGCCATCAAACGCACGACACGCTCCGCGACGATGACGACAAATGCACCGATGACAAGTCAGTTTCACTTTACGCCACCGCTCAGGCCGTCCTAGCCGCCTTAAACGAGGATTTAAACACACCAGCCGCCCTAGCAATCGTTGATGACGCCTTTTCGCGGCTGACACACACTCGGCTGGACGATATTCACCAGCACGCCTTTGTCCAACTACTGGAAACCGTCGACGAACTGCTTGGCCTAAGGTTAGTCGCTAACTCACCAGATGTTTCCGATGATATCAAAATGTTTATCATCAAGCGCCAGCAAGCCCGTGAGCGTCAAGATTGGCAAACTTCGGATGATCTTCGTAAAGAAATCGAAAAGAGCGGCATCACCGTACGTGACACCGCCCATGGCCCAATTTGGGAATATCTAGACTAATTTAACTGATTTTTCTCTGGCCAAAGCCCGACGGCTTTTTTTGACGCCTTTTCTGGTGACATACTCGTCAACAAAAATCCTAACACAACCAGCAATTGGAATCGAAATAATACCACCGGCAATACCAAATAGGTAAATACCGATAATAACCGACACCAAGATTGCCAGTGCCGATAGCTCGAGCTTTCGAGATTGAATCTTGGGAACGATATAATTATTTTCAATTTGCATGTAGATGACAAAGGCGATTACAAAAACCAGCGCCGCACCCGGGTCGTTAAATAACAAAACTAAGCCGATAATAACCATGCCAATCATCTCGCCAAACATTGGGATTAACGACATGATAAAGATAATCGCCGCCGCTGGAATCGCAAAGTTAGCCGGAACATTAAAAATCAAGCTTAAAACAAACACCGATAAACCGGCAAATAGTCCGGCAATCGCTGAAATTGATAGCTGTCCAGTCACATAGCCAGTTACCACCGAGTACATGCGACGAATTAATGATTGGTGATAGTCCATCAGGTTTTCGTCATTATATAATCTCCACAGGCGTTTCATCCAGACAGGTCCTTCGACCAGCATAAAGAATGATAAACCGAGTATCATAATCAAGGTTGACACACCATAAAAGAACGAGCCAATACCCGACAACAGGTTAGAGCCAACCGCACCAGCTAGCGACGTGGCGCTATCTTTGATTGAATTAACCAAGCTATCGACTTGTGGCTGAAGGTTATAAGTATGAATAAAGGCGTTAAGACCCTTGTATTGTTCAGTTGCACTTGTTACTAATCCGGGGAAAGTTTCGGCAACCTTAGCAGTTTGCTGAACGATCGGTGGCACCACCAAAAACATAAAGGCACCAAGGGCCAGAACGACAGCCACATAAGCAAGGGCAGTACCTCCAACGCGACTTCGACCAGGCAAAATCCTAGCCAAACGGTTAACCGGCGGATTAAGCACCAAAGCCAAAAAAGCGGCTGAAGCAATAATAATCAGTGCTGTGCGTGCGCTGTAAATTACGAAGGCGGCGACAACAAATCCAATGACAACCAGCCAAAACCTTACAAATGTCCGTGTATCGATATCGAGTTTTATCTTCATGTTGCGTATTATACACTGCACGGCAAGGTTTTGACACCATAGCCCGACAAGTTTCTTATATATATTAGCCGAAAGAAGTCTCGCCCGACCCTTTTGACAATTTTAGCTATACAAAGTATAATATTTAGCATGAATAACAAAACCGTAATCGGCTGCATCGATACCGCCACCGAGATAATCGGCGACAAATGGACACCACGCTTGTTGCGTTTTTTTATAAACGAAAAAACTGTCAGGTTCTGCCGATTGCAGGATGCTGTTAACGGTATCAACCCACGGACTCTCTCGGCCAGACTCGACCGACTAGAGAGCGAGGGTATAATTATTAAATTAACTAACTCCGGTTCATCACGCTGTGAATACAGTCTGACTGAAAAAGGTAAAGATTTGTTACCAATTCTCGTCGATATGGAATCATGGAGCAATAAATACACAACCATAAGTCAATAAATTCCAAGCTAACACTCAGTTTAAAGGTATAAGGTAAAAATATGAGAGTACTAGTAATCGAAGACGACCACAAGATAGCAAATGCCCTAAAAAAGGCATTGGAGCAAGATAAGTACGCTGTTGATGTGTCCTATGATGGTGACGATGGTTATGCCATGGCAACGACTGAACCTTACGACGTAGCAATTATCGATCGAATGATTCCTGGCGAATATGATGGTTTAAAAATTGTTCAAGCCATGCGCCAAGCCAAGATTCACACCCCGGTAATTCTACTGACTGCCCTCGGCAGCATTCGCGACCGTACTAAGGGACTTGATAGTGGCGCTGACGACTACCTTGTCAAACCGTTTGCTCTTGAGGAACTGTTGGCCCGCGTCCGCGCCCTAATTAGACGCCCAGCCGAGCAACAATCTAGCATTTTACAGTACAAAGACTTATCGATGGATACTAATAACTTTGTCGTAAAACGGGCAGATAAAACAATAAATTTGACTAGTCGCGAATTTTCGCTACTTGAATATCTGATGCGTAACCCAGAAAGAACCGTGACTAAGGATGCAATTATCAGCCACGTTTGGAATTATGACGCTGACATTTTGCCAAATACCGTTGAAGTTTATATTAAATATCTTCGCGCCAAGATTGACGCACCCTTTAAGACTAATCTGATTCACACCATCCGAGGTTTTGGCTACAGGCTAGGCGAGAGCTAGTATGTTTAAGTCGGCCACGCTCAAGCTAACCGGCTGGTATCTGCTGATACTAATGGTTACGAGCATTATTTTTAGTGTGGCAATTTACGGATCGACCTTTAACGAGGTTAGTTTTCGTTTAGAGAGATTACAAAACAGCCTCAGATTAGAGCCGGGCTTCGCCCCGGATTACACCAATAGCCTAACCACCAGTGAGTCAAACAATGCCTCGACGCATATTATTACCGAGCTTATTTACGCTAATCTTGTCATTCTGATTGGCGGCGGCTTTATAAGTTATTTCCTGGCCAGGCGAACCCTGCGTCCAATCGAAGAGGCTCATGATGCCCAAGCACGTTTTACCAGTGACGCCAGCCATGAACTTCGTACCCCGCTTGCTGCCATGCGAAGTGAGATCGAAGTTGTTTTGCGTGATAAAAACTCGACTAAAGAGGAGCTCGAGTCGGTACTGCGTAGTAATATCGAGGAAGTCGACAAACTGACCAGCCTGTCCGAAATGCTGCTTAATCTGTCGCGACTTGATCATGACAAATTAGAACTGACGGCCGTTGATATTTTCGATGTAACCAAACGAGTCACTGAAATTTATGATAAATCAAATCGTCGAGTCATTATCAAGCTCACCAAACGTCCGCTGGTTGAAGGTAACGAAACTGCCATATCTGAATTATTCTCTGTCTTAATCGACAATGCGCTTAAGTATAGCCCTAAAGGCTCCCAAGTTCATATCTCTATCTCGGCCACCAACCGCCAAGCTAAGTTTAGCATTAAAAATAGCGGGCCCGGCATCGACGCTAAAGCTTTACCCCACATCTTTGATCGATTTTATCGCGCCGACAATTCGCGCACCAAACATGACAACAAAGGTTATGGATTAGGTTTGGCGCTCGCAAAAAAAATCGTCGAACTGCATAATGGCGAGCTGACCGCTACCAGTACACCTGGCAAGACAACCATATTCTCGGTCGCCTTGCCACTTATCCAAAACCAATCTAACTTTCCGCCAAGAAAACGTAAAATTAACCACGATTCGGCAAATCACAGTCATATCTCAGCTTAGTGCGCAACAATAGAAAAGCGTAGATAATCGCAAGCATAAAAAGTAAAAGTTATTGGAGGAGAATAGTATGCAAAATCCTATTAGCACATCCAGACGAATTATTAGCAAAAAGGGAATGAAGGAATTAAAAAAGTCCATCGCCAATCTTGAGCACGATATCAAGATGGCCCGCCTAAGCTTGCGCGATATCGACAAGACTTCAGGCCACGATGAATTATTTGAAAGAATCGAAAAACTGTCATACATAGAAGCGCTCGAGGAATCACTTGAGAACAAGCGCCAGATTCTTGCGACAGCAGTACCGCTACCATCAAAACGTGCGCGCTTGCAAGTCGCCATTGGCTCAATTGTCGATTTAATCGACCAACAAGGACGACTATTCCGCTATACGTTGGTGGATAGTTTTGAAGCTAACCCAAGCGACGGTCGTATATCGGTTGCTAGTCCACTAGGTCGAACCCTTATCGGTAAAACCGTTCAGGATATTATCGAATGGGGTAACGGCATTAAAAACAATCAGTTGCGCCTAGTTCGGATTATGTAAAAAGCGATTAGACAAGGCGTGTGTTATTAAGCGCCAGCGAGCTTAGTACAACTGACACCGAGCTAAAAGCCATCGCCAGACCGGCTAATGCCGGGTTAAGCGTCAGCCCCAGGCCACTAAGAACACCAGCAGCAATTGGTATGCCGGCTGTATTGTAGATAAATGCCCAAAACAAATTTAATTTGATGCGCCCAAAGGTTTTTTGGCTCAACACCAAGGCCTGAAGGGCGTCCATCAAATCATTCTTAACCAGCACAATCCCACCAGCTTCAATCGCCACGTCAGTTCCCGAACCCATCGCAATTCCCAAATCAGCCTGGGCTAGGGCAGGGGCATCATTAATACCATCACCAACAAATGCCACTTTGCCATCGGCCTGCAGACGCTTAACATGGTCGGCTTTATCGCCAGGCATCACGCCAGCAATAAACTCATCAACCCCAACTTGATGGGCGATTGCCTGGGCCGTCCCGGTGTTATCACCAGTAATCATAACAACTCTAATACCTTTTGATTTTAATGCAGCGATCGCCTGAAGCGACGTCTTTTTTGGTTGATCCTGCACAGCGACTAACCCAATCACAGCCGACTGATTGCCGACAACAATAATGGTCTTACCTTGTTTTTCAAGACGTTTCAAGTCAGCTTCAAACTCCTTAATATCAATATTTTGGTCAGTAAATAAAGCTTGGCTACCAACATAGATAGTTTCGCCAGCTACTGTGCCGCTAACACCGCGTCCTGATATCGCCACAAAATCGGTAACTTCGTCAGTGCTAATTTTGTTACTTGACGCCGCTTCAGCTATAGCCGCCGCCAGGGGATGTTCGGATAGATTTTCGAGCGCCGCAGCTAGGTTTAAGACTTTTCGACGGTCACCAATCACATCAGTTACAACCGGCTTACCTTCGGTAATCGTACCGGTTTTATCAAGCACGATGGTCTTGATACCGCGAGCTGATTCTAAAACTTCACCACTTTTAATCAAAATACCCATTCGGGCCCCGCGACCAGTACCGACCATCAATGCCGTCGGTGTAGCGATACCCAGTGCGCACGGACAAGCGATAATAATGACCGACACCGCAAATAGTAGAGCAGTGATAAAACTAGCACCTAAAAATACGTACCAAACTGTAAAGGTTATAATCGCAATGATTAAAACCGTCGGTACGAATACATTAGCCACTTGATCAACTAGTTTTTGAATCGGCGCCCGACTGGCCTGAGCTCGACTGACTAAATCAACAATTTGCGCCAACAAGGTATCGGCACCGACTTTGGTTGCCTCAAACGTAAAACTACCTTGCTTGTTTATAGTCGAGCCAATCACAAAATCACCAGCAGCTTTACTTACTGGCATACTTTCACCGGTTACCATCGACTCGTCAATTGTTGAGCCGCCACTAACTATACGACCATCGACGGCAATCTTTTCACCTGGTTTAACCAAAATAATATCTCCGACCATGACATCACTAATCGCGACCCTAACGGCCCTGACACCACGCATAACAGTCGCATCCTTAGCCTGT
>JAJZQE010000008.1 GCA_021847685.1 bacterium
TTAAAACGCTTTACCATACCCGCCAAAACCGAAAAAGCCGTTGTAATTAGTGGCAAACATACTTTTGCTAGTCAATTAAAGATTGTCTTAAAACACCTGGTCGAGCCACGCGCCGAAGCCGCCGCTGACCTGCAGGTTCCCAGCCCGCGTTCGACTTCTAACCATCGCATAACGATTAGGTAAGGGCAAGTTATGCCAATAATTCACGACAGCGAATTTGGCAAGATAACAATCCGGCGCAGTGCGCGTGCATCGCAAATTCGACTAAGTGTCGCGCCTGACGGTAATTTGCGCGCCTCGTTGCCATCATATGCACCGCTATTTTTAGTAAAGCGATTATTGTCGGCGTCGCGCGACGAACTACGCCAAATGATAAGCCGATCACATAACACAACTACTTATACAAGTGGCATGTTAATTGGCAAAAGCCACACCCTAATCATTAGGCAAACTACCGATAATAATTACAAGATATGGCGCTACGGCCAGCAAATTGTTGCCTCGCTACCGACGAGCCGTACTCTAAAAGAACCCGAGATTGAAAAAGCTTTGCGCGAAGTGATTGTCAGCGCCCTGCGAATTGAAGCCAAAAGTTACCTGCCAAAACGTCTGTCATTTTTGGCAAAAAAATATGGCTACAGTTATGAGCGAGTTCGGTTTTCGCATGCCAGCGGACGATGGGGAAGTTGCAGCACAACTGGGACAATTAGCCTTAATATCGCCTTGATGAAACTGCCATTTGAGCTAATTGATTATGTCATCATCCACGAACTAACTCACACCAAACACATGAATCATAGCCACGACTTCTGGGCACTAGTTGGCCACGCCGATGCCAACTACAAAGCTCACAAGCGCGCCCTCAAACTTGAGAATCCTTCAGTTTAGCACTTAGAAGATAGTATTTAGCTATTAACTATATTCTAAAAGCTATCTTCTATCTTCTAGGCACTATATTCTATCTGCCATATTCTAATAGCTAAATTATGTGTATAATCATGGATAAGATGTATAAGGGTGGGCCAAGCTACACGCGCCGTTCGGCAAAAATCATTAGATATGCTGGTTTGTTTGTGCCAGTCCTACTTGTTCTTTATGGGCTTTTAATCAAGGCTGATTATATTGACGCAGCCCCGAATTTTAGTGATTTTGGCTTTTTAACTATTTCGTTTTGGTTGATATATCTAAGCATCGTTCAGTTTTTAGTGCCTAGCCGCACTAAGCGCGGATCGGCAATAAAATTAATCGCGTACCATCTGCTAGCGGCGGCTTATTTGTTATTTGTATCAGGAATATCATCACCAGTGGTGGCGTTTTGGATATTACTACTTATTGCCTCAAACACTTATTTCTCGAAAGACGGCTTAAACGCTAGCGTCGTCTTTTTTACCGTCATTGTCTTTATCGATATTTATTTTTGGCATGACATCAGTACGACGACAGTAATTTACGACCTGGCGACCGTCGTCGCAATTGTCTTAAGTGGCATCGTGTTGCTAAGCATTACGCGCGAACAGTCGGTTGAAAAAGGGGAACTATCGGCCAGTAAAGCCCAACAAAGCTTGCAGCGCGACCAAATCAGTACAATTATTAACAGCATGTCGAGTGCTATCATCAGCACTGACAAAGACGGTGTCGTCAAAGTCTATAATGCCGCCAGCCTAGGGCTGCTTGATACGAACGATAGTTTGAACGGTAAATTTATTGACGACGTAATCAGCCTAACCGACACGACAAATGCCAATATTAGCTTGTTTAAGTTATTACAATCAGCCAAAAGCTCGCAAACCCGCGATGACCTTAATTATGCCTATAGCGACGATGAAAAGATTCGCCTTGAAATTACCTTTTCGCCAATCCGTGGCAGCTATAGCCGGCTAAAACAACGGGAGAGCGTTGACGGCTTTGTGGTAATTATGCGCGACATCACCAAGTCAAAAAGTCTCGAGGAAGAACGCGATGAATTTATTAGCGTCGTTAGCCACGAACTGCGCACGCCAATTACAATCGCCGAAGGAACTATTTCAAATGTACAGGTTATGATGGAGCACCCGAATGCAACCAAGGCGATGCTGACTGACGCCGTCGACCTAGCTCATGATCAAATTATTTATCTGGCTCATATGGTTAATGACCTTAGTACCTTGTCACGCGCCGAACGAGGTGTCGCTGACACTGCTGAAATTATTGATACCCGCGAAATGATTCACAAAATTTACGAAGAATACCACAAGGATGCCGCCGATAAAGGCCTACATTTTAATCTTGATCTAGGCAGCACCCTGGGCCAAATTTCGGCCAGCCGACTGTACCTAGAAGAAATGCTGCAAAACCTCGTTACTAATGCCATTAAATACACAAAAGAGGGCAGTATCACCGTGTCGGCTAAACAAAAGCTTGGCGTTATCAAGTTTTCAGTCAAAGATACTGGCATCGGTATTAGTAAATCGGATCAGACTAAAATTTTTCAAAAGTTCTTCCGAAGCGAAGATTATCGAACGCGTGAAACCAGTGGTACTGGCTTGGGACTGTATGTCGCTGCCAAATTGGCGCACAAGCTTAAGACCAGTATAAAATTAACTAGTCGCCTAAACCACGGTTCGACGTTTAGCTTTGAGATGCCGGTTGCCACCATTGACAAACCTAACAAGTAGATTACTTGTCGGCAATCAAACTAACCGAACGACCCTTCCAATTGATGCGATGTTGGCCGTACAAAATTATACTTGTAACCAAAATTACTATCTCTTGGATGATTAAAACTGGCCAAACTACCGCTGATAACCACCAGCCTCGGCGGTGAGTATGCGATAAATATGTCGCGAATAGTCCGATATAGCCAGCCGCCAAGCATCCAGCGATTAATCGTAAGGTTGACATATCAGATGGCGCAAAGACAAGAACAACAAAAGGCACAAGCAACATAAGTTGCGCGGCGATACCGGTGATAGTTAATGCGATATTATTTTTAAAAACAGGGAAGGCGAGTCGGATCGAGGTATCGATTTGCGAACGCCATTTCTTTTCGTAAGCAACTCCCAATTTTTTAGTGCCGATTACAAAACGATACTTATCATCCTGCATTAAAAGTGACGACAGACTAGATTCGGGCTGAATAATAGACTTAATATCGTTAAAACCATTATATTTTTCGATTAACGTCTGGCGATTAATCATCCAGGCACTACTGGCTGTTGCTGGCGCCGAGGCGCGGTGGAATAGCAGCTCCCAAAAGTAACGAAGCGTGCCAAAAACAACACTAGCCCGCCAAGCGTCTTCACGACGCGGCAAAACCGATACCATCAGGGCATTCTCTTGACGAGCGTAGGCGACAAGTTGGCTTATCGTATCTGTCGCAATCTGTGTATCGACGTCCATATAAAAAACGTAAGTGCCGCTGGCTTCATTTAATAATCCTTGAAGGGCGTAGTTTTTACCTAACCAGCCTTCCGCCAAAGGCGAACCCTCGACAAAGCGTACACCTGCATGGGCAAATGACTTAATCAAAACCGAGGTATTATCAGCCGAACTATCGTCGAGCACTATAATTTCAAGTTTTGGGTAATTACTAGCGATAACTCGTTCTAAACATTGCGTCATGGCGTGCATTTCATTGCGCGCCGGTATACAAACACTAACACTTGGCAATTCACCGATAGGGTTAGCGGCGTTTAAGGGTTTTTTGATTCGAAATTTTCGGAAGGCAAAGTTTAACTTCCAAGCCATAAAAATCAGTACAAAAGTCAACCCAACAAATACAACATAAATAATAAGCTCGAGCATCTATAAATATAATAGCATGCTTGACGATTTGACCAGTAGTCGCTATAGTACTACTTGACAGTCTGCTCAGAGCAGACTATTTAATTGGGAGTGAAAAAGTGGTCGCTAAAGCAAAAAAGACAACCGCCAACAAAAAGCCAGCCGCTAAAAGCGCGACTAAGGTTACACGTATTAAAGCCGCCGATTCTCAACCGGCAAAATCTACTTTAAAGCAAATCAAAGCACCAAAAGTAGCCAACCAGAGTCCAGCCAAAAGGCCAGCCGCCAAGTTATTAAAGCCCCTCAAGGCGCTTGGTTCGTATTTTAAAGGCGCTTGGTTTGAACTTCGACAGGTTCATTGGCCAGATCGCAGAGCTACCTGGGGCCTCACCGGTGCAGTTTTAGCATTTACAGCATTTTTCATTGTTCTCATTCTGCTACTTGATCTGTTATTTAAGTATATTTTTCAATTAATTTTAGGATAAAAAAGGAAGATTATTATGTCTAAAAACCGCTACGATTCCACCCGACAATGGTACGCCATCCACACCTACAGTGGCTACGAAGAGAAAGTTGCTGAAAGCATTCGCCAGCGCATTAACGCGGTCGACATGGCTGACAAAATTTTTGACGTTATGGTACCAAAAGAGAAGCAAATTCAAATCAAAAACGGCAAACGTAAGGTTATCGAAGCTAAAATCTTTCAAGGTTACGCCCTAGTTGAAATGAAGCTAACCGATGAGACTTGGTACATTGTCCGCAATACACCAGGCGTCACTGGCTTTGTCGGTACTGGTACCGAACCAACCCCAGTTTCCGATAGCGAAATTAGCAAAATCAAAAAGCGCATGGGTGTCGAAGATCCAAAACACCACATCGACTTCAAGGAAGGCGAAGTTGTCAGTATTACCGATGGTCCATTCAAGGGCTTTGACGGCGCCATCAGCGAAATTGACACTCAAAAGGGTAAAATTAAAGTTATGGTCAGTATGTTTGGCCGCGATACACCAGTCGAGCTTGACGCCTTGCAGGTCAATAAAGTTAGCTAACTTTAGCAACAATTTAAATAGGGCTCCGCACGCGAAGTCCTATTTTTATAATCAATTTATTTAATGCTGGCTGATTTTAAAATATCACGGGCAGTTTTAGCATCAGGTGAGGCGAAAGCTTTATCTATCTTGGCCTGCGTAAGACCCGGGCCGCTACTATCTAGGTCTTTGAATGAACCCGAGAAGGCAAGGTAGTACGTAGAACCATCGGTTCCTTGAACTTTCGCAAGAAGCTGCGAGTTTGTCTTATCGACATTACAGACAAAGTCACCAACTTTGCCATTCTTAAAGCTATTATCCGTATCAGTAGCCAAACCAAACTTATAGCTATAAGTAGTTACACCGGCAGCGGTGGTATATTTGGTTGAAAGTTGACGAAAAATGATACCGCTAGTCGACGGAACAGACTGAGA
This sequence comes from bacterium, assembly GCA_021847685.1. Classification (GTDB taxonomy): domain Bacteria; phylum Patescibacteriota; class Saccharimonadia; order Saccharimonadales; family Saccharimonadaceae; genus UBA1547. The sequence continues at coordinate 5,225 of JAJZQE010000008.1, forward strand.
CGACAGGCCAGCCACCGTATAGCTATCGCCAGGTGAATCCAGACTACAACTGCCACCATTTGGGTCGATAGCGACAATTTCATATCTTAGCGCCAGGTTACCATCAGGCGATACAACTTTGCCATATAATGACTTGGTGTTATTAGCAAGCGTCCAATTTGAGGGATATTTAAAACTTAGTGATAACTTATTATAAGTAAATGTCTTGGTTTTGGTCGTGACGGCAACCGTCGGTAAGCCGTTGTTATTTTTTTGAATATAATTTGCCCAGATGAAGTAGCCTGCAGCCCCCAGTATTGCCAAAATTAAAATAACGACAAATACAGGACGTACAGTCTTTTTTCTCGCGCCCGACTGATTTGTTTTCTTTGACATCGCACCCCCTAGTTTTCACTATTCTAACAAGCGCCGGTAGTTGTTGCAATGTCACACCGTAAAATACACGTTATAAGCAGGATTATCAGTTGTCTAGTTGGCGGTTTTGTGCTACAATACCCCAGTTACGCACTAAATATAGCTTCAATAATATTTAGTTCAAAGGAATAAAACTATGGCAAAGAAAATTATTGGTAATCTTAAGCTGCGCATTCCTGCCGGCCGTGCAACCGCTGGTCCTCCAGTTGGCTCAACCCTAGGACAATGGGGTCTAAACATGATGGATTTTATCAATCCATTTAACGACGCCACCAAAGATTTAATGGGCAAGGACGTCATTGTTCACCTGCAAGTTTTTGAAGATCGTACTTTTACCTGGAAGTCTCTTGGTCAACCAGTTGATGATTTGATTCGTGAAAAAATCAATATCAAAAAGGGAAGTGCCAAGCCTCATACAGATAAGGTTGGTAAAATTACTCGGGCTCAACTTGAGGAAATTGCTGAAATCAAAAAAGACCAACTTAACGCTATTGATATAGATGGTCGCGTTAAAGTTATCGCTGGTACTGCTCGCAGTATGGGCGTTGAAGTCGTCGACTAGTTCAACAGTTCCATTCAAAAAAACACGTCCGATTTGGGCGTGTTTTTTTGTATAAAATAATTTCCAATTGAAGAGGGTCGCGGAAGCAACCAGGGTGTTAACCCTTAGTGTTCCGCGACCCATGTCGCTTCCACAACCCCTCTTCGTTTTACGCTCAATCGTCTTCGATGCTCAGGTCGCCCTGAACGTCGTGACCAACTAGCGCTCGGACGATTGTCACGATCACAAGGATCGCGATGACAATCGCCACGATTGTAGACGTCCACCAGCTCATCTCACACCCCCTTACGGTCGGGGTTGACGCCGAGACGCTTGAGTCCGCGCCGTTCACGTCCCGTACCCCAGTACCACCAATACAGGAGGCTGGCGATGAGGAACATGACGACGGAAACGATCAAAGCGGTTAGCGCCTCGTAGGCCATCCAGTTAAGGATGATGGCGATCGCGAACATCACGATTGCCATGCGGCCTGCCCAGACATGCATGATTCGAATGCAGAAAAATCCTGCAACGAAGCACACTACGGACAGGATGCCGGACGCAATGAAAATCGCGTGTACAACAAACTCTGTGGTCATTAGTCTGCCTTTCAAGTGGGGAAGTGGGTAGTGCAAGGAGCGTCCGAGATTTCTCTCAAGACATATGCACTATAGCATTTTTAGCTAATTTTGTCAATACCGCTATGCTTAAAATACACTAGACAACAGAGGCCAAGCGTGTTATATTAAATAAATACAAATCAATGTTGGGAGGCTCACAAAGCCGTTATTACCACAGAAAGGGTTAACAACTATGGCTAAAAAAGCCGACTTGCTTGCAGAAGCAACCAAACTTGGTCTTAAATTGACCGACAAAAATACTATCGCCGAGATTGAGGCCGCTATTGCTGGCGCCGCTACAACCGAAGAAGCCTCAGTTGTTAAAGCACCGAAAGCCACAGCTAAGGCCGGAAAAAGAAGCGAAAAAGCGCTAAAAGCTGCTGAAGAAAAGGTTGAAAAAGAAGAGCGCAAAGAAAAAGGCGACACGACTCCTCAATCTGAAGACGCTGAAGCTAATTCTAAAAAGGGTCCACGCCCAGTTACTCGTCCACTAATCGAACGCCGTGGCAAAAACTACCGCAAAGTTGCTGAACTAGTCGAGAAAGACAAAGTTTATTCACTAAGTAATGCTTTGGAACTTGCTACCAAGACTAACCCAAGTAAATTTGACGCTAGCGTTGAAGTTCACGTTAAACTTGGCGTTGATCCACGCCAGGCAGACCAAAACGTTCGTGCTACCGTATCGCTTCCAAACGGTACCGGTAAAACCATCCGCGTTGCTGTCTTTGCCCCTGAAGCCGACCACGCTGCTGCTAAATCAGCTGGTGCCGACATCGTTGGTGACGAAACTTTGCTAGCTCAGCTAGACAAAGAAGAAATCAACTTTGACACCCTGATTTCAACTCCTGCGTTTATGCCACGTCTTGGTAAATACGCTCGATTGCTTGGTCCACGTGGTTTGATGCCAAACCCAAAGAGTGGTACCGTTGCCGCTGATGTCGCCAAAGCAACTGTTGATGCCAAAGCTGGTAAAGTTGAATACCGTGTCGACAAGCAAGCTATTGTACACCTTTCAATCGGTAAAGTAAGTTTTGGCGCCAAAAAGCTAAACGAGAACGCAAAAGCCTTCTTTGACAGCCTGCAAAGCCAAAAACCATCTAGCCTAAAGAGTCAGTACATCAAATCAACCAGCCTAAGCACCACTCAAGGTCCTGGCATCAAGGTTGAGACTACCTCAAACTAGTTTATAAATTTACTAAATCAAATACCACTCTTCAAAGGGTGGTATTTTTTATACATAAGCACAATAAAACATAGTCGTAAAAATGATAATTGTATTGTAAAATATATATTAATATAACAAGGGTTTAAATAAGTGGCTGAAATTGTTCATGCTAAAGAGGTAGTAAATAATTCCGCTGGTGGAGAGCGGGGTATTTTTGGTGCAAAACCAAATCTGGAAGCTCGCTTTATTGAAGATCATGCACGTCTCGAAGAATACGCTATGGCATGCCGTACGATGGGGCTTAGTATCGCACTCACTTCAGGTTCATTTGATTTGATTCATGTTGGACATGCAAAATACCTTGAAGCTGCTAAGGCTTATGCAGATGTATTAATAGTCGGTGTAGATAGCGATACAAAGGTACGTCAGCGGAAAGGTGAAGATCGTCCAGTTGTGCCAGAAGGCGAAAGAGTTCAAATGCTTGCTCACCTTCGGTCTGTTGATATTATTACTCTTAAAAATCCTGACGAACCTAAGTGGGACTTAATTAAAAGAATAAGGCCTGATACTTTAATTGTAACTGACGAAACGTATGACGATAATACATTAGAAGGCTTGAGTGAATACTGCGGCCGCTTAATATCACTTGAGCCACAGGCAACAACATCAACTTCAGCGCAAATTCGCCGCCTGCAAGTTGGTTGGACTAGCAAGATTATTGATCCTGTAGAAGAGATATTATTGAAACATAATGCGCCAGAAGAGTTGCGTAGAGAAATCGGCAGACTATTGCTTGGTCGTAAAGATGGACAAGAATAGAGAGCTTTTCGCTGGATATATTCCAGTTATTCATTCTGGTTATATTGAAGCTTTTAATCGTCATCCGGATGCTGAAATTGGGATACTAGGAGATGATGTCTTAAGTCAGGTATCTTATTTACATAAAGATATTCGTGCGCTCAATCCGCATGATGCCGAAAAGGCGATAGTCGGGCTGGGACGAGACGCGTCAATAATCGGCATCAATGCACTTTCAAAGGTGCTGTATAGCCAAACCGTTATTATGCCAGATGACGATATTACTAGATTATTATTAGAACAATACCCCCAAGCAGATATACAAAAAGAACCCGTATTTTTGCGGTGGGACAGGGATAATTCAACAAACATATCAGACATTACTCCAGACAGAACTGTAAGTTTAAATGATCACGACCCACTAATAAATCTTCTTGGTTATGAAGCTACTCAAAGTAGTAACTGGTGGAGACATGTGGGTGCCGTTATATTAGACGACGAAAAGGTATTAACCAGTGGCCACAACTCCTCTTTACCCACACAGTACACTTCATGGATAGAGGGTGATCCACGTATTACCGCCAAAAAGGGTGAAAGTATAGAAAGATCTATAGACATACACGCCGAAGCAAAGTTAATCGCAGAGGCTTCTAAAAAATCAATCGACTTGTCCGAAACCTCTATTATTGTCAGTACATTTCCTTGCCCAAACTGCGCTAAACTAATTGCACTTAGCGGGATTAAGGCAGTTTATTATATTGACGGCTATTCGATGCTTGATGGTTATAGTGTATTAAAAAACTTCAATGTTGAAATTATTAAAATCGAAGCAAACCTCAAGCCAGAGAATAAAAATAGTTTTGTACAATATTAATTAACTAATTTTAAAACGAACTTTATCTTCAGCTGAAAGATTAGGCTTGGGTACGATTAAATGCGCATGCAAGTGCCGTACGGTTGCACCATTTCTACTCACATCGCCAAATCTCATCGCCAAACCACCAGCAGCAATTTGAAACTCAGATACCGCCCACGATATTTGCTCCTGTAATTCATCAAAAGAACCTTTTGGCAGGTCGGTAAAAGTCTCAGCGTGGTACCGCGCAATTGCCAACAAATGTTGGTCAGTGTTTTCATATGGCCATTGATTTCTCGTTAAAATCCAATGGGCACCCTTTATGAAAATTGGCTGCTTGTGATACTTTTCGAGATTTTCTGGACAAAACGGGCATTCTTGATTATCTTGAATATCTTTCATAACGCCCAGTTGATCTATCGAACGCGCATTGTCTAAATTAACATACGAATTAATCTCGCTCATAGGTCACAAACCTGTAAGGATAAATGTTATTCTCGTCAGATTTATAGTCTTCTGATTCGACAGCCTTCCACTCCTTGTCAAGAATAGGGAAGAAGGAATCAGCTCCATCTATAGATGCCGCCACCTCGGTAGCAAATATTCGATCTACATTATTAATGGCCTGCTCATAGATGCTTGAACCACCGATTACAAATACACTATTATCTTGACTAGTTGTCGCGTATGCTTCATCTAGAGAATTAACTACCTCAACACCAGGAAAAACTAGACTATGGTCTGTTGATAATACGATATTTCTCCTACCAGGAAGTGCAGCCCCAATTGACACAAGTGTTTTCCGACCCATAATCACAGTAGCCTTACGAGTAAGGGTCCGAAAACGCTTCATATCTTCCTGCATTTCGCGCTGACCCCATAGTAAATGATTCTCTTTGCCAATTGCTCGGTTTTCATCATAAGCTACAATAATATTTCGATTCATCATACTGCCGTTCCGCCCATATTAATAGGAGGGTGAGCTAGGTATTCTTCAATGAAAAAATGTTCAACTCTAAAATCCTCAAGATTTTTAATAGATGGATCGATGGTTAATTTCGGAAAGGCATAAGGTTCTCGTTGCAATATTTCGTCAACTTTTTCATTATGTTGATTATAAATATGTGCATTCGAAAGTTGAAACACGAGCTCTCTTGGCTTGTATCCAGTTACTTGACCAACCATCATTAATAAAGCGGCGTAGTGAACAAAATTGAAGGGTAATCCTATCGGAGCATCCGCACTACGCTGCCAATGTACTAAAGATATCTCTTTGTTAACTGTATCGATGTTGTAATGCTGCATGCCATGGCAAGGTACTACGAGCACTTTTTGACTATATCCTGGGGCACGACTTAAATATTGGGGGATAAATGGACTAATTATATGGGTCCTAAGCTCGGGCCTAGCTTTAATCTGTTCTATCATTGCGCTGTATTGATTAAATGTATCGCCATTATCGGGAAAGTCATGAAACGCAGCTCCATATGATCCTGGACCCAAGTCACCAAGTTCTAAACCGCGCTTCTCAGCTTTTGCCGCGTCGGTTGTCCATGGTGACCAAAATTTACATCCAAAACTCTCTAGTTCTTGTTGTGTGCGAGCGCCATTAATAAACCCAAGTATCTCACCTAAGGCCTGCTTTACCGGTCCAGCCACTGGTCTTTTTGATACATTTGGTTTATAGGAAGTAATTATTTCGCTAGTAGTACCACGGGTTAAATCTCTTTCGGTAATTAAAGGAAAGCCACCTTCGGCTAAATCAAATCGCATCATGTGACCCAGTATCTCGGTTGAACCTTGATCCATACCAGAAAGGGCAGCTCTGCCCCTTGTTCGTATACGCTCAAGTAATTGACGATATTGCTGATCGGGTTCACGATCGTGACTGTATTCAAACGCAGCTTCTACTTCATTATTGCTCACGACTAATCATCTCTCTCAGACTTTAAATAACTGTAAGTTATTATAACAGATTTATTAAATAACACTAACGTGTCATATTTGATTTCAATCCTTGACAAGCTATTTTGAGTTTATCGAGCGTCGGATAGCTTCGCTGGCAAAATCTTGCCTGGCCCTTGATAGCCATTCAAGTTCGGTGCCTTTTGTGCTGCGTTTGGCTTTTTTGGCTTCTTCAAGCTCATAAACACGCATTGGATTAAAGGCGTAAGTTGTCGTTGAGAGCGGGATAGCAATGTCAAATTCATCGTTCACTAAAACTCGAGGTATCAGATTATTGGCCTCGATAATTTCCATAACCTGTTTGTTCCAGTCAGGGTTCTTGTCAATTTTGATACCTCGGAACTGCCTGGCGATATCCTGATCAAGCGGACTTTCCTTATCCACTCGAAGTACAAACGTAGAGCGTTCTATAACAACCGTGCCATCGGGCAAAATACCACGGACACGTTTACGTTTCATTAAAAAGCCTATTTCAATGTTTTCGCCTTTATCGCGAATATGACCACCGTCAACACCATATGTCGTCATTGAATCATCCTCAATAATTCGACCTCCGTTATTCTCGATCGCAAAATCAATCGCCTGGCGCATGTCACCAAGTGTCTCCATGTGTTGGCCATATGAGTGGGTCAAGCGGGCTAGCTCAATCGAAGGCATATCGAGTGTGGTTAGTAATTTAAGTAAATCATTCGGATTAGACATACCCTCGATGGCGGCCATCAAAATTTCCTGATGTGGTTTTTCTAGATTATTAATATCAATGTCTGGGTTGCGATCTTCAAAACTTTTTGCGTTGCGGTCTTGACGCTGAAAGAAGCGTGACATAAAGTGTTGCAAAACAAATTCCTTTACGTCAGCAGGTGTAGCTTCGGGCGCACTATTATGAATCCGCTGTTTAAGCTCGTGATAAATAACCATTTGATTACTGCTAAAATGTAGGGGCGTTGCGCCCCAAGTCAAGTGCTCACCACGCAGTTTTTCGCGAGGATCAGTATTTCTATCACAAACCTCAATAGCTTCATATTTTAATGAAGCGGTCTCTAATGAAACATTTTCTGCGTTATGAGCGTACACGGCTATTTATTATATAACCCTTTGGCGATTTAGTCCATGGCCATTATCAGCTAAAAAACAGCGGGGGATTCGTTTTATTGACAACAGATATGATGATTTGCTATACTACCGCTAGACATCACCAAAGACAGTAGCTGTATGAAAATACTTAATTCGCTACCGAGGATCATGTAAAACATACATTTTTCGATTTTAGTCTTTGGCAGTGCGAGGTCCAAAGACTTTTTATTTGGCCACGCAACTGTCTAGAACATTCACAACTAGGGTCGAATGAAACAATAATCAAAGGAGAACTTTTATGGCAATTACCCGCGATAAAAAGAACACTTTGGTTACAGAATTAGCTGATTTGTTTGCTACCGCTAAAGGTAGTGTAGGCGCCGCCTACACCGGCCTAAGCGTTGCCGACATGCAACAACTTCGAACCGCTGCCCGTGAAGCCGGCGTTACCATCAAAGTGGTCAAAAACCGCTTGGTACGCGTTGCTTTAGGACAAAACGAGAAGTTTAAAGCTGCCGACACAAGCCTGCTTACTGGCCAATTAGTCTACGCTTTTTCAAGCGAGGACGAAGTTGCACCAGCTCAGGTTTTGGCTGCTTTTGCTAAAAAACACCCAGAACTACAGTTAGTTGCTGGTTTTGACGGACAGGGTTCATCACTGAACACCGCTACTGTTAAAGCCTTAGCTGAACTTCCAACCAAGGATCAACTCCGCGGCCAGGTCGTCAGTGTTATCGCAGCTCCACTTACACAGTTCTTGGGCGTCGCAAGTGGCGCACAACGTGGCTTTGCACAAGTATTGTCACAGCGCGCTGAACAAATTTAATTTTGTAACCATATTAATTTATAGAAGATAGAAGGTAGAAGATAGAAGGTAGTATAAAGGCTATATTCTAAATTCTAAATTCCATATTCTAACTAAGGAGAATAATCATGGCTGATACTGAAATCACCCTTTCTGCTGGTCAGAAAAAAATCGTTGATGAACTCAACAAACTTTCAGCTCTAGAGCTGAGCCAAATCGTAAAGCACCTGGAAGAGGAATGGGGCGTAAGCGCCGCTGCTCCTGCCGCTGCCGTTGCCGCTGCCCCAGCTGGCGAAGCCGCCGCACCTGCTGACGAAAAAACTGAATTTACCGTTACTCTTAAAGAGGCCGGAAACCAAAAAGTTGCCGTTATCAAGGCTGTTAAAGAAATTACTGGCCTTGGTCTTGGTGAAGCAAAAGCAATCGTCGACGGCGCACCAGCACCAGTCAAAGAGAAAGCTAACAAAGAAGAAGCCGAAGCTGCCAAGAAACTGCTTGAAGAAGCAGGCGCAACTGTCGAACTTAGCTAGTTACCCAACATTCGACCAATTTGAATCAATTCACAATTACCACCCCAACGGGTGGTTTTTGTTTTCGGCAAAAACTACAACAATTTTGCTTTGACCGCTTAAATTTATGTGGAAAAGTGGGTAATTGGGCTTACTTTTCAGCCTAAAAG
>JAJZQE010000081.1 GCA_021847685.1 bacterium
AGTAACGAAATTGCGGTTTTCTCACCGATGCCTGGTACGCCTGGTAAATTATCAGACGAATCCCCTTTTAGCGATTTCAGGTCCAAAAATTGTTCGACTTCAATACCGTATTTCTTTTCAAAATAGTCAATGTCGAACTCTTCCAAATTTGATAGACCATTTTTAAGTGCATAAACTTTTGTTAGTGGACCAACCAGCTGCAGCGCATCCAGGTCACTCGTTATAAGATCGGTCTCGATACCCTTGGCGGTCGCTTCTTTAGCAAAGGCGCCTAATATATCATCAGCCTCATAATCATCCAGTTCGTAAAGTGGCCAACCAAATGCATCTAACAGTTCGAATAAGATTGGCATCTGCGCGTAAAAGTCATCGGGTGCCTTTTTGCGACCAGCTTTGTATTCGGGATATATCTCACGGCGCTTACGAATATTGGTACCTTTTTTATCCCAGGCAACGGCCACATAATCAGGCTTTAGCTTTTTAATTAGCTCAATCGCCAGTGACGCAAAGCCAAATACGCCACCAGTCGGCGTGCCGTCACTAAGCGATAGCCCCGGCATCGAATAGTAGCCTCGATAAAATACTGATTTACCGTCAATCACTGCCAGTCGTTTAGTCATGTCATTAGTATAGCCCAAAGAGTGGCAACCCCGCTATAAAGATAATTAACTATAGTCTGTTAAACTTATGGTATGAATACTTTCAAAAACCTAAAAATCATCGCCTTTGTCGGCCTAGCCGGCGCTGGAAAAAGCTCGGCCGTTGAATATCTGACTGAAAAAGGTTATCCAAAAGTCTATTTTGGTGGCGTTGTACTTGATGCCATGACCAAGGCGGGACTAGAACGTACCGCAGAAAATGAAAAAGTTTTTCGTGAAGATTTGCGGGTACGTGAAGGTAAGGACTTCATCGCTAAGCGAATTATTAGTCAAATTAACGAGCTTGCCGAAAGTGGCCAACACCGCATTATCGCCGATGGTATCTACAGCTGGACAGAGTATAAAGCCCTAAAATCAGCCTTTCCTGGTGAATTAATCGTGGTAGCCATTATCGCTCCCAAACACCTTCGTCACCGCCGTTTGAACGTTCGACCAGTCCGACCACTCACCGACAACGAGGCTAATCAACGCGACTGGGCCGAGATCGAGAATCTGGAAAAAGGCGGACCAATTGCTATCGCCGACTACAGTATCGTAAATGATAGTGACCTTGAAAATCTGCACGATCAAATCGACCAAATACTGGAACATACTGATTTCTAACAAAATAAGAGCCCGGACGGGCTCCTATTTTTATCGTTTACAATTTAACCTAAGTACTCGTGTAGTTTCTTGGCGTCTTTGTGCTTGCGTAGTTTTGCTAGCGCCTTGGCTTCGATTTGACGAATACGTTCACGCGTAACGGCGAATTCTTGACCAACCTCTTCGAGGGTGTGTGACTTGCCATTCTCTAGTCCAAAACGCATTTTAACAATCTTTTGCTCACGATCACTTAGAGTCGATAAGATTGATTGAACCTGCTCTTTTAGAAGCTGCGAGGTTGCCGATGCTTCAGGTGTCTCGGTATCTTCGTCTTCGATAAAGTCACCCAGTACCGAATCCTCGTCCTCACCGTCTCGGCCGACACCAGCATCAAGTGAAGTAATGTCTTGCTTAATCTTAATAACGTATTCAACCTTTTCTGGTTCCATCTCAAGCTCTTTGGCGAGTTCTTCGATAGTTGGCTCGCGGTTAAGCTCTTGGGTCATACGACGTTGGGTACGCAACAACTTGTTGATTGTCTCGACCATGTGCACCGGAATACGAATCGTGCGTGCCTGGTCAGCAATCGCGCGGGTAATCGCCTGGCGAATCCACCAAGTCGCATAGGTACTAAACTTAAAGCCCTTGTCGGGATCAAACTTTTCAACCGCACGTAGTAGTCCGGTATTACCCTCTTGAATAAGATCCAAAAAGTCTAGTCCACGACCGCTGTAACGCTTGGCAATCGAAACAACCAAACGCATGTTTGCTTCGGCCATCTTGTCCTTGGCCTTTTTATCGCCAGCCACAACACGTTGCGCGAGGGCTAGCTCTTCCTCAGAATTTAGCAGCGGGATTTTACCAATTTCGCGCAGATAAAGTCGAACACTGTCATCACTGGCATCATCAAAGTACTGCCCCTGGCTAAGGAGGTCATCATCTTCTTCTTCGTCTTCTAGTTCTTCAAGAGCTGGTTCTTCAATATCCGATAGCGGTGCTACGATGTCACCAATAATTGGATCGTCACCGTGAATTGCATCGTCATCGAGCGGAACATCAGCTGGAATATCATTAGTCTTATCTTTGGCCACTTTGTATCTCCTTTATCAGGTTATTAATTTGGCCACGTAATTTCAAGGCTAGAGCATCATCGCCCACGGTCTCGGCATCACGCAACTGTTCGGTTAATATGTCCTTCTGTTTTTTCTTGTATTCTCTTACAACCTGGCGGAGCAATCGAGCCGTTTCAAAGTAACGATCTTGATCGTTCCAATCGGCATAGCGAGCGTCGGCCTTTAATAGTAATAT
>JAJZQE010000009.1 GCA_021847685.1 bacterium
GGTTCATATTTATTCAGAGACTTTTTAGCAGATCCACCCTCAGATTCAATATATTTAGAATCGGATATTATTCCCCAATGATAATCTTTATTTTCAACACAATATACCTCCATTAGTCCCTGAATAACATCGAGATGATTTTGAAATATATCGGTAGCTAGGTATTGTTCAGTACGATATATCGAAGTTGATTTTGTCATATTAGCCCAATTGTAACATCTAGATAAAGATCCATGAATAAAATGAACATTGACAAACACTATATAAGAGTGTTATAATTATTTATGTAAAAATACTTGAACTTGCTTATAGTATCAAGTATAGTACCACTAGAATTCGTAAAATATTTACAATTTATTAGTCCCATGTATGCAAAAGTAGGCTTCAAGCCTTGCACTCTGTCGAAGAGTCTAGCTACAGGGGGCTAATTTTTTTTATTTCAAATTTATTCTTACTATGATATCTATTCAATTTTGTTGGAATTTTAGGATCATATATATCCCATATGAATGCATTTTTATTACTGACAAAATCAAGATATCTCGTTTCTCCTCTGGTGTACGCTCTTTGCAGTGCCCACAGCATATAATCTGTAACTTGAAGACATGGTTCTCCCGACATAGTCTGTGCAAATACATCTACTGTTGTATTAACTTTTGTACCTGTCTGTATTTCAAAATAATTCTTTGCTGACTGAATAGCATCGCTAAGTGGAACCTGCCGTTTTTTATTACCTCTAACAGCGAAATAGATAGTTGAAGCACGGGACACGTGCATTCTGGATTGAAATAATCTTGTGACTAAATCATTATAGAAAATAGATTCCTTGCCAAGATGGTTCGTCTTGAATCTTTTCTCTTGTTTTCTGCCTATGACAAACTCACTCTTAAACTTCATCTTGCTAATCGCTTCATAGACCATATGCCTTACTTCTGGGCAGTCATCCTTAGCGTGAAAATACTCCAAGCTCTTTTTTATAGAGGGTATACTGCTTAAATACTTATCTTTTCTTATCCGTTCTCTAACTTCTTCGAGTGACTTTCTAATAGGCTCTGGGTCTAAGGTTCTTATAAAACCTATTATGAGAAATTTGGAACAACCCTCGTTCCCTACAATAAACTCTCCTTTGGAATTATAAAAAACAGGATCGCCTGCTTCATCCACGTAATAATTCCATAAATCAGAACTCGGTGTTTTCATTAATAGCTATAATAGCAAAAAATACAAATTATTGCATAAAAGCTATTTACTTTTTAGATATCTGTGCTATTTTAATATATTTGATATAAGGACTATTTAGGTAAAAACAAATCGCAGGGACTCGTAGAATCGAACTGGATGAAGCAGGAGCTATTTAATTAAGACAAAGCTGTTCTTGCCTTTTTTGACCAGGCTGCGAGTTTCGATAGTTTGATCAGTACTTATTTTTTCGCCAGCTATCGATATGGCGCCAGATTCGATTAACCGCTTGGCTTCACCATTGCTACTGGCGATACCGGTAGTAACTAGGGCATCGATTAGCGATGTACCTATATTTACTGTCGGGATTTCAGCCGCTAACACCTCGATGTCACCATCTGATAATGAGTCGAAAGCTTCACCGCCAAACAAAACCGATGTTACCCGCTCGACACTCGCCGTTCGATCGGCGCCATGAACCAAGGTCGTAACCTCATGCGCCAAAGCTTTTTGCGCCGCACGCGCACCCGGGTTAGATCGAGCTTCGGCTTCAAGCGTATCAATGACATCCTTGGGTAGCAGTGTGTATAGTTTTAACAAATCAACTACACTGGCGTCGTCAACGTTGAGCCAGAATTGATAAAAGCTATAAACACTAGTTTTATTTGCATCCAACCAGACCGCGCCGCCTTCTGACTTGCCAAATTTGACACCAGTGGCCTTATTAACGATGAGTGGTAGCGAGTACACATGGGCCTCTTTGCCCTCTAAACGACGGATTAAATCAACGCCAGTGATAGAATTACCCCACTGATCGGCCCCACAAAGTTGCAAACTAACCCCATATTCGCGATTTAGGTGCAAAAAGTCGTAACCCTGGATAAGTGAGTAGCTAAACTCGGCATAACTAATACCGCTACCATCCGCCCCAATCCTAGCTTGGACAAAATCACGGCTCAACATCTGTGAAAGTGGTACATTTTTACCAACTTCGCGCAAAAAATCAACATAGTTAATGTCTTTAAACCAATCGTAATTGTCGACAAGTGTAAAATCTTTACCAGCAAAGACGGTTTTATACTGAGCCGTGATGCCAGCCTTGTTTTTAGCAATTTCATCCAGCGTCTTCAGATTCCGCTCGTTAGTCTTACCGTCAGGGTCACCAATAATACCAGTCGCACCACCAACCAACAGATAGGCTTTATGACCGGCATTAATAAAATGTCGAACCATCATGGCAGCCGCCAGGTTACCAATTTGCATGCTGTCGGCGCTTGGATCAACACCGAAATAGAATGAGATGGGCTGTCCGTCTAATATGGATAAATCTTTGATGGTTGTCTGGTTAACGAAACCGCGCCAGGCAAGTTCTTCGGAAAGTTTCATTCTATCTCCTCTTTTGTAATACTTATCTGGTAGTATAACAAAAGTTTAGTCTTTACGCACTCAAATTGGTGCTATAATGGTGGGTAATACTGCTTATGGGAAATATATAATTGTGGCTAAAAAACCTCTACACACACGTACACTAAGCGTGTATTCCAATCTGTCGCATCGTCGAAAAACTAAAAAAGATGCTGACGCCCGTCAACGCGCCCAATATCTAGCTACACTGCCAAAAAATCCAGTTAAACGCATCCTGTACCGTATGAAACCAAAGAATTTCTTTGGATATTGGTTTAGCAAACGTGGCGGCATCATGGCCCTAAAGGTTTTGGGTGTTAGTATTTTGATAGTCGCCTTATTTGTCGGCGGCCTTTTTGCCTACTTCCGCAAAGACCTTGATACGATTCGCCCAGGCGAGCTTGCCAAACGCGTTCAATCGACTGTCACTACCTATAAGGACCGCAATGGGCAGATTCTATGGGAAGACAAGGGCAACGGCAACTACAAGTTAGTTGTTGATAGTAATGAATTAAGCAATTATCTAAAGGAAGCAACTGTTGCTATTGAGGACCGTGACTTTTACAAGCATGGTGGTGTCAGCGCAACTGGCTTGCTACGCGCTGTCATCAACAACATCCAGGGTGGATCAACCCAGGGTGGCTCCACGCTTACTCAGCAACTTGTTAAACAAGTATTCTTTGCAGATGAGGCTTACCAACGAGGTCTAGCCGGTATTCCGCGCAAGATTAAGGAAGTTATTCTATCAATCGAAGTTGAGCGCATGTACAACAAAGACCAGATTTTGACACTTTACCTCAATGAGTCACCTTACGGTGGCCGTCGTAACGGTGCTGAATCAGGTGCGCAAACTTACTTTGGTAAATCGGCCAAAGACTTAACCATTCCAGAAGCCGCACTGCTGGCTGCTATCCCCCAAGACCCAACCCTATTCAACCCGTACAATATTAGTGGTCACAGCGCTTTAATCGCCCGACAGCACACTGTTATAGATGATATGGTGCAACAAGGCTATATCACCAAGGCTCAAGGTGACGAAGCCAAAGCTTACCCAATCCTTGATCATCTTAACCCCGAGGAAAGTCAGTATAGCAATATCAAGGCACCTCACTTTGTACAGATGGTCCGCAGCGAGCTGGAGTCGCAGTTTGGTAAGGCTACGGTTGGCCAGGGTGGATTGACCGTCACCACAACCCTCGACCTTAATATTCAAAACAAGCTTGAAGAGGCCATGAATACTCAATTTAGCGGTAGTGCACCAAGAATATACGGCTTTTCAAATGGCGCCGCGACCGTTGAAGACACCCAGACCGGACAAATTATTGCTATGCTAGGTAGTCGTAAATATGATTATCCGGGTTTTGGACAAGTTAATGCTGCGACCGCATATATCCAGCCGGGATCCACGATTAAGCCACTCGTTTATTCTCAGCTTTTCCAGCAAAAAGCGGCCGGTGCGGCCAACTTTGGAAGCGGCTCAAAACTCATTAACAATAGCATCCCTGGTATCTACGGAGCGCCTTTATCTAATGCAAACGGCGACCCTCAAAATAGTGGCGCCACCAGCATTCGAACAGGCCTCGCTAACTCGTGGAATATCCCAGCGGTAGAGGCTATGGCCATTAATGGCGTTCAGCCGACTATTAAGACGATTCGAGCCCTAGGTGGTACTAGTTATTGTACCGTCGGTGACGACACAACCGTACAACTGGCGGCCGCGATTGGTGGATGTGGCATTAAGCAACTTGACCTTGTTAACGCTTACGCGTCGCTTGGTCGTGGTGGCGTCTACAAGCCACAATCAGATATCCTGAAGGTTACAAATAACAACGGTGATGTTCTAAAGCAATGGTCTGACACCGCCGGCACACCAGTTGTTAGTCCTCAAGCCGCATATATTGTGAGTGATATATTGCACGATGACAACGCTCGAACATTTGTTGGCATCCATCGCACCGGTATGTATATACCAGGCGTAGATTCGGCCGCAAAAACCGGTACGTCCAATGCCGCCAATGCCGCCGGATCTCCAAAAGATATCTGGATGGTGAATTATTCACAAGCTCTCACTATGGCCGTCTGGCTTGGCAATCCAGATACAACACCGCTCCACAATAACGCTACCTCAATTGTTCCAGGACAAATACTTGATACCGTGCTGCAATACGCATATAAGACAAATTATCAAAGCGCTGGTAAATGGAAGCCTGGTGATTGGATTAGCCAGCCGGCTGGTATCCAACGAAT
Source organism: bacterium (assembly GCA_021847685.1). Taxonomy (GTDB): domain Bacteria; phylum Patescibacteriota; class Saccharimonadia; order Saccharimonadales; family Saccharimonadaceae; genus UBA1547. The sequence goes on from JAJZQE010000009.1 coordinate 4,831, forward strand.
TGGCTGTAACACCGGTAATATATTACGGGTGGTACCTGGCCGACCCGACCAAGCCTGTGGTGAAGTCTATCCAAGTTACTGGAATGCTAATCAAGGACTAACAAACGTTGAGTTCGATAGCGCAACAAAAAAATTAGCTACCAGCTGTACACCGAACAGCCTAAAAGTAACAGTATCGGTTATTAAGATTCCATTAGCGTCATCGGCCACACCTAACCAAGCATTGTATATTGATCCAAAGGGAACCTATACGCTAGCAGGTAGTTTGACGGACAGTTCGCAAGATTGCGCAGCCGCAACAAATACAATCAACTCGCAGCCACCCAATATAGGAACACCGACCTACAGTCCTGTAGCCGGCAAACCTGGAGATAATGGCAACAGCAGCTATACGGTCAGTGTGACAGCAAGCGGCAATGGATCAAACACAATTGCCAGTGTGACATTTACTGTCGGTGGCAAGACCTACCCAGGCACCGATAATGGCGCCGGTACATATACCGCAACCGTACCAACCCAGCCGACAGCTGGCACGGACTACGCAACAGCTACAGATTCATCTTCGACTACAGCGACAGCTAAGTTCTAAGACTCATAATACACAACATTTAAATAGCCCAGACATAACTGGGCTATTTTATTTCTTAAAAATAAATTTACTCTTGACCGTTAAGCATGCGAATTAAATCATCTTCATTCTGGGCGGAAGTCCGCGGTTTTTTAGTAGTTTGCCTATATGGCGTTTTGGCATTACCGTCTGATTTCTGACGAGGCTGATATGGCTTGCGTACAGGCTTGCTGACGCGTTCAACTAGTTGTTGATCGTTATTGTCACTGTGAAAGACAACGGGTGCTGGCGCAGGCGCTAAAATGGCTTCTGGTTTAATATAGGCTTTTTTTGCAGGACGAGCTGACTTGTCTTTGACGCTAAACGTGTGATCGGCGGGTTTATTGCGTTCAACTAATTTCGCAAACATCATCTTGCCAGCGGCAGTTTGCAAACTACGGATAAATTCAACTTCAACCGTTTGGCCAATCAATTTATTAGCCCGTTCAACAACGACCATCGTACCGTCGGTTAAATGACCAACGGCTTGATGCCCGTCCTGACCCTTTTGGGTTAGCTCCAACATAATCTTTTCACCCGGAAGATAGGCCATCCGCAGGCTCATTGCCAAATCGTTGACGTTCAAGACGATAATATTCTCGACCTGAGCGACCTTATTTAGGTTGTAATCAATCGTACAGACGGCGCCATTATGTTGCTTGGCGAGTTTCAATAGCCGTTCGTCGACACCTTCTTCGGCGCGACTGCCGTCTTGAAAAATCTCGACTTTAACATTTGGCATTGCCTGTAGTTCAGTCACGACATCGAGGCCATGACGAGCTCGACTACGCTTTTCGTTGTCAGCATTGTCTGCCAGATATTGCAATTCACCAATAACGCTACGTGGTATAAAAAGTGTATCGCTGCCGACAAAGCCTGATTTGGCGACCGCCAGGATTCGACCGTCGATTAAGACCGAGGTATCGACGAAAATTGGTCGACCAGCTTTTTTGTTCATTGGCCTGACAGCACTTGTTGCCACTAAATAGGTAGCCTCTGCAGCAATTACTAACAGCAAACTTATAATTAATATTTCCACTATATTTTCCTTACTTTTGTAAATAGTCGATGAGCGCTGTGCGCAAATCACCAACACCTTTAATAAATGAATTCATGTTGTGAGTCTTGGGCGCAATGGCCTTTGAAAAACCAAGTTTCTTTGCCTCTTGGACCCGGCGATCAGCCGCCTGCGCCGAGCGAATTTCACCACCTAGCCCAACCTCACCAAACACCACCGTCTCGTCGTCTATCCTGCGACCAGCTGCCGCACTGGCAATTGCCATACATACTGCTAAATCGGCAGCTTGGTCGTTAAGACGAATACCGCCAACGACGTTGATGTAAATGTCCTTATCAGATAAGTTCAGCTTTGTGCGTCGTTCTAAAACGGCGATTAAAAGATTAAGACGGTTCAAATCAAATCCCGAGGCAGTACGCTTAGGATAGCCGAAACTGGTTGGATTTACAAGGGCCTGAATTTCAACCAGGAGTGGTCGATTGCCCTCAAGTGTGGCTAGTACCACTGATCCGTCGGCGTTCTGACGTTCAGCCAGTAGCGCCGCCGACGGGTTTTCAACTAACCGAAGGCCCTCTTCGTACATTTCAAAAATAGCAGCTTCGCTGGTTGACCCATAGCGATTTTTAGCCGCTCGTACCACCTTGAATCCTCCGTAGCGATCGCCTTCGAACTGTAAAACAACGTCAACTAAATGCTCCAAAACTTTCGGTCCAGCAATACTACCCTCTTTGGTGACATGACCAACCAAAACAACCGCCGCACCAGCTTCTTTGGCGGCTCGAATAATCACATTACTGCTGTTAGTAATCTGGCTAACTGTACCTGGTGCCGAGGTTATATCATCAAGTGATAAGGTCTGAATCGAATCAATAATAACCAGCTTGTAGCGGCCTGAGCGAATCGTCGCCGCAATATCATCAGCACTCGTACTAGCTACAAAACTTAGCTGTTCACTTTTTTCCGCACCCAACCGTTCGGCCCGTAGTTTTACTTGGCTAGACGACTCTTCGCCGCTAGCGTATAACACCGGTGTCGACTTGGCGACATGGGCGCTCACTTGCAACAAAAGAGTACTTTTACCAATGCCTGGCTGTCCTGCCATTAAAATTACGCCACCAGGCAGAATGCCGCCGCCTAAAACATCGTCAAGATCTATAAAGCCAGTAGGGAGTCGCTTAATACTGTCCTCGGCACTGATCGATTGCATTGTTTGCGGTTGTAAAACCTGGCCAGAAAAAGCGCCCTTTGAAACGGCCGACTTGCCCGTACTGGCGACGACTTGTTCAACCAGCGTGTTCCACTCGCCACAATTATCACAACGACCCGTCCACTTACCGTAGGTGGCGCCACAATTTTGACAGACAAACTGAGTTTTAGATTTTGCCATTGCTTTTAGTATACCGTAGGCCTAACCAACAAGATAGTTTTATAAGCTTGGTGCTGGCGCGACCGTACTGTCGATACTGTTATTAAGCTGTTGGGTGCGAACTGTTAAGGCCTGATATTTGGCGTACATGTCATTGTACGAACTGATTTGGGCATTCAAACTGGTACGCTCAGCTTCAAGCGCTGCCGTTCTGGCAAGTAAGGCGGCCCGCTCGGAATTAAACTGGACAGTTGACGTAAAGCTGCCGGCTTGAGCCCGACGATTAAAATCTTGGATAGCAGCGCTTAGAGCGGCGGCGTCAGCATTATAAGCCGCGCTTTTTGCGGTAATCTTTTTACCAAGGTCAATCAGTTGGTTGTATAGTGTATCAGCCTGAGTGGTCAGTTGCGTAAAGACGCTCTCGTATTTGTCGTGAAGCGCCACGACCTTAGCTCGGTCCGTGAAGTACTGTGAGTAGTAGCTTTCTAGTGCTGGTGTTAAATTGCCAAACTCGGTACCAAGAATTGAGTGCAGTTCGTTCTGTCGCTCACCCGCTTCATTGCGATTATAGTAATCCATGCGAGCTTTAAGCTCGGGCGTAGCAATTTTGGCATACTCAGCGTCAAGCATGTTGCCGATACGTGTCTTTTCGCTACTACTTAATCTATCCCAGGCAGCATGTAGCATTTCATGCGCCGCCGTCACCTCTTCAATACCATCTAACTCACTACTGGTAACATTGTAAATATAGATATGCGAATTTGTGTAGCACCCCAAAATTGGGTTTTTTGCCTCTTGGCGGACACAATCTTTGTTAAATTGGGCAGCATCTTCGACAACCGCATCACTCGCCGCTAGGTAAAATTTACCTTTATCAGATAAGCCAGCGCGTTGGCTAATTGTATTGATTGTTGACGACGGCTGATAGTGCCAAACATTCCATTGGTCGTAGATGTATTGACGGTTTAATATCAAAAAAGCCGCCAGCCCAAACATAATCAGACTAAATATCGAGCCTGCTAGTACTCCACCAAAACTATGCCTCTTTTTCAACATTTACCTCAATAACCCCATTCTTAGCTGCCGCTTTTAATACTGTACCTTTTTCGTAGTCGCCTGACAAGATTCCATCGGCAATTTTGTGCTCTAACATATCCTGAATCGTGCGCCGGAGGGGCCTTGCACCGTATTTTTCGTCATAACCTTTATCGATTAATAGTCGTTTAGCATTAGGTGCAATCACCAAATGGACGCCTTTTTGGATTAGACGATCTTGCAGTTCACTGATTAAGTTATCAAAGATTCGGCTAATTTCTTTGCGGGTTAGAGCCCGGAAAGTAACAACAGCATCAAACCGGTTAACTAGCTCAGGGCGCATCAATTTTGTCAGTGCTTCGCGGGTGGCGACCGCGTTTTCATCATGAATCTCGTCAAGTTTTTTCTGATCGGTTTTAGTGGCAGCATGAAACCCAAGACTCGACTCTTTCATTAAACGATCAGAACCCAAGTTACTGGTTAGAATTATAATCGCGTTAGTAAAGTCGACTTTATGACCCTTGGCGTCAGTTAATGAACCATCTTCGAGTATCTGCAGTAGAAGGTTAAAGACATCGCGATGAGCTTTTTCAATCTCATCAAACAACACGACGCTATATGGCTGGTGTCTAATTTTGTCGGTTAGTTGACCACCGTCATCGTAACCAATATAGCCAGCTGGCGCACCCAGCAAACGGCTAGTGTTGTGGCGCTCCCCAAACTCACTCATATCAATTTTAATTAGTGCGTCGTCGCTACCAAAGACTTCCCGCGCTAAAACCTTGGCAAGCTCAGTTTTACCAACACCGGTTGGGCCCATAAAGACAAACGAGCCAATCGGTCGCTTGTTACTAGCCACGCCTGAACGACTACGCCTGATGGCGCTCGAAACTCGCTTAACCGCCTCTTCTTGGCCGATAATGAATTTACCAAGATGCTTCTCGAGGTGACGCAGCAATTTAGCTTCAGATTTTTGGACGCGCCTGACCGGGATACCAGTCATCGACGAAATTGCTCGAGCTACATCATCATCGGTTAAGACAATTTGAGATTTATCACCCTGGGCGGCTTTCGCCTCGTCTAGTTGAGTTGATATCTGACTAATACGAGTTTTATAAAGCGCGGCCCGTTCGTAATCCTCGCTAATGGCAGCGTCTTCCATTTTTTCGTTCAAGTTCTTTAGCTGCTTCATATAGTCGCGAATCTTGCTTGGACGCTGTGATGATTTAACGCGGACCAATGCCGACGCCTCATCAATGACATCAATCGCCTTGTCGGGCATAAAACGCTCGCTAATATAACGCTCGGCCATATAAACTGCGTTTTCAATCACTTCATCGCTCATCGTCACACTGTGGTGTTTTTCATAATTTTTACGTAGGCCCTTAACAATCGCAATCGTATCCTTGACCCTTGGCTCACTCACAACAATCGCCTGTAAACGACGCTCTAGGGCGGTGTCTTTTTCGATGTGTTTGCGATATTCGTCCAGAGTCGTCGCCCCGATTAACTGCATTTCGCCTCGGGCGAGAACTGGCTTCAGGATATTCGCAGCGTCCAAGGCACCTTCAGCGGCACCAGCACCGACCAAAAGATGTAGCTCGTCAATAAATAAAATGGTGTTTTTCTGATCGTGCAGCTCGGCCATCACGTTTTTGAGTCTTTCCTCAAATTCGCCGCGATATTTTGTACCAGCAATCATACCAGCAAGATCAAGTTGTACAATCCGCTTATCAAGCAAGTGGTCGGGTACATCTTCGCGGACAATTCGCTGCGCTAAACCTTCGACAATCGCCGTTTTACCAACACCAGGCTCGCCGATTAATACTGGATTATTTTTGGTGCGACGGCTAAGAATCGTCACCATACGCTCTTGCTCATTATCGCGGCCGATAACCGGATCCAGCTTGCCATCTTTGGCTCGCATTGTTAAATCGGTGCCATATATCTCGAGTGCACCTCTGCGGCCCGGTTGTTTTTTGGTTTTCGTCTTGCCGGCCATTTCATCGTTTGAATACATTTCACTCTGTCGATCAAAAAAGTCCTCTAATTCGGCGGTTAATTCGGGAATATCGACATTAATATCGCGTAGTAAAACTGTAGCGCGAGCATTCTTTTGACTTAAGATACTGTACAAAATATGCTCGGTGCCCAGGTATTCTTGGTGAAACTCTTGCGCAATCTCCCAGCCCATCTTGAGAGTTAATTTGGCTGTCTCACTTAAGCCCTTAGCGCCTAGGCTAATGACAGCTGTCAGCGGCACCAAATTTAAGGCCGACTGTGCCTTATCCAGTGTCACACCAGCATCGGCCAGCATTTTAGCACCGACTGATGCGCCTTGAGCTAAAACGCCAAGCAACAAATGTTCAGTTCCAATATATGGGCTGTTGTAGCCCTGGGCAATTAAATTAGCGTGGTGTAAGCTCATCCGAGCGTTATCGGTAAGGTGTGAGACAAATTCTGCAAAATCATCAGACATATTATTATTATCCATCCTCCCTATATAAAAGCGCAAGCGAATTATACCCTTTATCTACGCTTTCTATATCTAGTATAGCAAAACTAGCACTCCCGTCAAGCGAGTGCTAATTTGTAATTTGCTGACTTTTTTATTCTTTGGTCGACTCTTCGACAGCATTAAGTAGACTGTCTTCGATATCGATTTTCGATGCACGTGCGGCTGGACGAGCTGGTGTTTGTGCTTGCTCGATATCTAGTTCGTAACCAGTCAAACGACTTGCCAGACGAACATTTTGGCCGGCGCGGCCGATAGCGATTGACTGTTGATCTTCGTTGACATACACAGTAGCACGTTTGTCTTGTTCGTTGATGACGACTTTGACAACTTCGGCTGGGCTAAGGGCGTTTTTGATGAACTGTTCGGCATTTGCATCATAGGTAATGATGTCAATTTTTTCTTGATCACCAATTTCATTCATAACAGCCTGAACACGAGTGCCGTGGCCACCAACAAACGTGCCGACTGGGTCGATACCAGGCACGGTGCTAGCAACAGCCAATTTAGTGCGACGGCCTGCCTCTCGGGCAATCGCCTTAATCTCAACAGCGCCAGTATCAAGCTCGGGGACTTCCTGGCGGAACAGGTAGGCAATGAATTCTTCGTTACCACGGCTCAAAATTAGTTGTGGACCGCGATTGTCACGTTCGATGTCTTTGATAAATACTTTAATACGGCTACCGACATTGTAAAATTCACCTTGAATTTGTTCGCTTTGTGGAATAATTCCAGAGGCCTTACCAAGTTCAACCCGAATAACGCGTGGTTCAACTCGCTGAACGGTACCATTAACAACTGTGCCGATTTTATCTTCGTATTCTTCCAGTACAACTTCACGCTCGGCCTCGCGTAGACGCTGTAAAACTACCTGCTTAGCAGTCTGAGCCGCAACACGACCAAAGCTAACAACTTCATGTTTTTCTTCAATAATATCGCCAATTTCAGCATCCTTTTTAACCTTGCGAGCATCCTTTAGGCTGATTTCAACTGCATCGCTACCGACTTCCTCAACAACTTCACGAGCAACATACACATTTGCCGTGCCGTCGTTCATATTAAGTTCGCTACGAACTTCTTGATCGCGCTCACCATTATCACGACGCCACGCAGCGGCAATCGCCTGTTCGATAACTGATAAAACAGTTTCTTCTGGTAAGTTTTTTTCCTCTGCGATAGTGCGTACAGCTAGCGTCAATTGCTTGATATTAATTTCGTCCATTTTTTCTCCTAATTCTTTTAATGAAAAAATCCGACCTGCCGGCCGGAAATGTACTACGTATATAATAGCAAACTTTCGGTTAATATGCAACTATTTAGTCGGCAAAGCTTGATTTGGACAGGTTGATAAAACCCGAGCGATCGCATCATGTTCGGCCTGGGTTACCCACAGTTGGTATTTCGATTTAACGGCAACCTGACGAGCCACATACTGACAGCGAAAAGCCGTATTAGGCGGTAGCCAGGTGGCCGCATCACCATCGAGTTTCGCTTGATTCGTCGGGCCATCGACCGCCAGTAGCTCCAGTGGGTCATTGGCAAACTCGGTTCGCTTCGTGGCGCTAAGGTTCTGTGCACCTTTTTGCCAAGCATCTGACAATGCAACAACATGATCAATCTGCACCGCCGCGCTCGTATTAGCTCCGCGGCTAAATTGAATCGTTTTGCCGGTATAAGGATCATCTAAAACACCCGATACAACGTTACATGACTGGTCTAATACAACATTCGTCAGATCACGATTTAATATTATCTCTCTTGTGTCACAGCCGTTAATTACCTGCCAGCCATCACCGAATTGCGCCCTGGTATAGCCAGTTTTTGGCGCACGACCTTTAATATCAAGTAGATTTAAGGCGGTGATAGCCGGTGAAGTAATTACCGAACCAGAAGTAGCCGACTGTCCAGGTGGCTGAATCGAACCGCCAAAGCGCACGATTACGACGATAATTACAGTCACTACCGCCGCGACAAGACTTATTCGGCGGCGTCGATAAGATGGATTCATATATCTATTATGCACCACCGGCAGCTTTTAACACCTGTTCGTCTGATACAATAAGATACATGCAAACTGTACCCCGATTGATTAAGACCTTTATACCAGAAAATTATAACTTATCACTGTCAATGAATAGGTTGGGCCGTAAATTTGGCGGTTTAGTCACAATTAAAGGTAATATGCCAATTGGTTCCAACTGGATTGCGTTACACGCTAAAGACCTAACGATCGAGTCAGCCTTAATCGATGGCAAGGCTGCGGAATTTAGCCAAGGACCAAACGATGAGCTTCGAATTTCACAT
>JAJZQE010000010.1 GCA_021847685.1 bacterium
TGGTCGCGGTTCGGCGTAGCGATTGAAGCGAAAGAAAGCGCCGAAGGTATTTTCTTTCGTGAATGAGCGGAGAAGCCAGCTTGCTGGCGCTATCCGTCCGGGTGTACCAAAGAAAGCAGGTTAGGCACGTCCTAGCCTTTTTTCTTTGGTTATCTTGTTCATTGGGACAACTCCTCTTTTCTTATTAGGGTTGCACTTACAAGTTCACGGGTTGTTCCTTTTTAGTTTAAAACGCCCATTCTATAGCATATTATTGATAATATAAATATTCCGTTCTAATATACGTACCAAGACAGAGGCGATTTGTCGTGTCTTGTGGGTGGCCACCCCATAAACTCTCGAGAGAAATGAGGATAAAATGGCCTGGTTCGACGGTAAGGAGGCGGTGGTGGTTCGCGAGGCGGGCACTATCAACATCTTCTACGGTGGCTCTTTCACTCCCGACGGCTACGGCCACGGGCACGTGAAGGCGCAGGGAGGTGCCTTCGGCGAGAGCATTGTCTACTGGCGTCTCCCTGACAGCGAAGGCGGCACAGTTGTCATCGACAACTGGGCAAGCTCCGAGCGCCTGGCGGACCACCTATCGGGTCTCTGGTGACCGAACGACCTGGACATGTCGATAAACTGTCCGCTTTTCATTTGATGATAAAATAGTAGTCATGGAGGCCTTGGATTCTATGCAAAATGAAGTACCGTTACCACAAGAAGTTCTAGAAGCGTACCCGCTAATCACGGGAAGTGATGTAGAATATGTCGGGCGCTTTACTCCAAAAGTGCCCATAGCTCCCGACCGTATATACGATATATATAAAGATGGTAATAACGATAGAATGTTGACGCATATAACTACTGACTATCCAGACCCTATGCATGATAGCGATGAGTTACGGGGCATATCTGGATATAGCTTTATAGATATTGTTGCTCCAAACGCAGAGAGTAGGACTATAGAGATAGTCGATAATGACGAGATGAATGAAGAGTTCTTTGTTAAAGTGGGTGATATTTATCACTACGTAGCAAACACACAACATAAGTCTTCTAGCTAGCTGTTTTATTATCGTAGTGGTGCTACTTCAGTATGCCACGCCAGAGACAACCCCTTGAGTATTCCAAACGTGCGGTAGAACTCCGTAAGGATATCGTTCCAATACGATTGGATAAGGTGTATCAAAGAAAGTAGGTTAGGCACGTTCTAGCCTTTTTTCTTTGGTATTAATTAGACCTATTTTACGCGATACACCTAAAAGTGCTAAAATAGAAATGTAAATAAAGGGAGAAAATGTATGACCGAAACAGAGCAAACGACAGAAGTACATGAAACTACCACTCAGCCCAACGGGGCACTAGTGGAGCGCCATAACGTAAGCCGTACCTCGCAAACGTCAGGCATTGTTGTTGCCCAGAGGGTTGTGTGGTTCATTGTTGGAGTGATTGACGTCCTTCTAGCGATAAGATTTGTCCTTCTACTTCTAGGCGCAAACCAGGGTACTGGATTTGTAGATTTTATCTACGGAATTACCAGCGTATTCGTTTCACCATTCGTTGGCATATTTGGCGAGCCCGTATATGGCCGCTTTATGTTTGAATGGAGTAGCCTACTTGCAATTGTTGTCTATACACTAGTTGCATGGGGTATCGTTAAGCTCATCACCCTAGCCCGCCCTCAAGACGAAATTTAATCAACAGTACAACACGTTATACTGTTGGGTTTTTATCTTGCGCTAACAGGGGTAATAGTGTACAATCAGTTTTTGTAAATGAGCAAATTTTACATGGGCCAGTAACTCAGCTGCCAAGGCGAGGCCGGTAATATAAAATATCCAGCTGCTCTAACCGCTTTAAGGTAATTGAGTTAACGGGCTAGGTTTAGTTAATGAACATTTACAGATTTACGTGGGCCAGTAGCTCAGCTGGTTAGAGCGTCTGCCTCTTAAGCAGAATGTCGTGGGTTCAAGTCCCACCTGGCCCTCCAAATAAATAACTCCTATCTACGGTAGGAGTTATTTATTTGGGATGATTTGTCGACTTGAACTCACGACTGTCGTGGGTGAGAACTGCCAGTCGGCAGTTCGCAAGGAAACCTTCCGATGGCAACTGGTTGCCAATCGTGAAGTTTAGGGGTCGCGGAACGTGACCAAGTCCCACCTGGCCCTCCAAATAAAGAACACCCTTTTACGCTTGCGGGGGTGTTTTTTATTTTTAGCCAAAGTTAGCTAATAGGGGTACAATAGCTATAGTTAATTCAATTAGCTGTATGCTGAAATAAAGACGAGATACCTATGTTATTAGATTCAGAGATTGCCCTAGACGTACCAATTACTGACCGTGATTCTTTTGACGTATTCAATGAGACCTATGCACGGCATCGACCAACTGAAGATGAATACCGTAGCTATGGTCGATATGCAGTTACAAACACCCTAATATTACAAACCCCAACTGCTGTTCTGGAGCGCGGGGAAGTATTGACTAACCCAAGTATTATCGAGGGCGACTTTGCCTATTTTCGGCAGGAACCGACCAGCCTTCATTTAGGCAAAACTAAATCTGTGCCATATCGACTACTTAGAAACAGACGTAATGATATTTATTTATCTGAATTTAGTGAAGCTTCGGTATTAACGGGTGAGGATCCTCGGGTTATGCGAAACATAAAGATTGCTGGTCCTACTGGTAAAGTATATAACGGCTGGTGTGTCAGCACGGTCGTGGCGCGCCCAAACCCCAATAATCCGGCTGATGTACAGGACATTAGACAGGTATTTTACTGGGGTGAGAATCTTGGAAAAATGGAGCCAATCCTAGAAATTCCAGATCTAAAGAATACAAACATCTTTCCTCTAGCAGATATAACAGGAAATGAATCAGACACAAGATTAGATGTTTTTGGTCGACCCCACCCTCACATTACTCATATCCAAGTACCTGGATTAATGGACATAACCAACGAACTAATTCAATCCGGTGAAAATATTACTGAAGATTTTTTGCCACCAAATGCTCATGTTGGAGTTAATAATGTGAAGTCCGTTCCAGGGCATCCGAATTTGCGAGAGCTAGATATCCATGAGGCGTACGCTCCAATTACTTCAGAGGGTAAGACTCTACACTATCGACTTGGCCGTTATGGATATAATTTGTCGACTGGACGACTTACGGCCCTTGGGGTAATTGCCTCACGATCGGACTTTCCGCAGTCCGATCCAAAGCCACCAGAAAATGGCGTGAAAGATTACACGGATGTTCTTTATGGATCATTGGGTAATCCGGGGTCTGGAATAATGGTGACGGGTGTGTCAGACCGACACGTTGGGTTGGCTCAAGTTGTTCGAATCGGATAGGAACCCATCTATTATCAGGTGTTAATTATGATTGTTTTTGCCTAAAAACCTTGCGATGAATAGGAGTCGATTAGCAATTTTTAGACTTCTTTTTGTTATTGAGGCCGATACTCGATCATCTCTTTTAAGCATCCCGTAATGTCGCCATGCCTGAACTCGCCAATGCAAAATTGTATACATGGCGGGTCGGTAATAGGTAAATATTAGCCGCCTTTTTAGAAAGTCCAGAAATTTATTATTTTCTTCAAATAAATCAATAATTTGTCGACCACTTTTCATTAGTATTCGGTCAATCTTAAGGATGTCGCTAAACAAATTACGCATGCTTTCGTCTTGCATCATCTCTTTCAAAACCCGCGGTAGGTCGTTATTGATATGGACATTAGCGCCGAGCATTAGCGATATAAAAACTGGAGCAGATTTTATCTTGGCGTAATCATTTAATTTTGACCAAGGCGGTGATAATTCATTGCCGTCCATGGCATTGTTGACTGCCTTAAAATAATAGCTGGCAAAATTAACGATAAATTTTTCGATAAATATGGGATTTTTGAAATAGTCATCATTTACACGTTGTTGAATCAAGTGTGTAACTATCTGGTATGACTGGTTAAACAGCATAAATTGATGAAGGCCTAATTCAACAAGTTTGTTATCAAGTTGCTGTAGGGTAGTAATTACATCTTCTATGTTGGCTATCGAATGTATGTTAACCAGTATTGATTTGGGGTCTGCCATTTTATAAGTATAGCAACAACCATAAAATGCTAGTTGATGATGCTTATGCTATCATTATTACAAGATGCCAAAGTTGAAAAAGATGCGACTTAAAAGAGCTGGGTTCACCCTTATTGAGTTATTGGTTGTCATTACGATAATCGGTATTTTGGTGACTTTAACGGTTATTAACTATAACGGGGTGCAGGCTAGGTCGCGTGATACGATTGTAAAAAATGCTGCTAAGCAGATTGCGGTCGAGTTACTTAGGTTCTCGTCCGATACAGGTAAAACACCGCTTGAAACCGGCGGTGGCTATAATGGTGGCGGCTCGGGCTGGTTTAGCTCGCAGATAAATGGTGGCGCTTACCCATTGCCAACCGAGACAATCCTGGTTAATGGCGGCTATTTGCCACCAGGTTTTACGGCTTCTCTGCCTAAAAACACTAAGTATAACAGCAGTGCCTATACGTTTATGCTGTACGGCTGTGGATCGAAGTACGCTGTTTATTATTCACTCGAGGCGCCAACCAGTAGCGACATTGCCGACTTTAATAATGTGAAGACTGAATGTTCATCGGGCAGTCTCCAGACTAGCTATAATATGCAAGGTGGCTACATCTTTAATTAGCTAGTTCAACTGTTGAAAAGCAGTTATAATAGTTAACAGGCAAAATTGTTTTAAAAGGAGGTCACATTGTGAGTTGGTACCATCCTTCTTCCATATTAGATAAAGTTTTTGAGGGCGGTATTCTGCTGAAGGGTATTAGCGGTGCCTTAGAGTTTATAGGTGGCGCACTACTGTTTTTTGTCAGCCCGGCCTCGATCCATAATTTTATTGTTTTTATTACGCACCGCGAGCTGCTGGCTGATCCGCATGATTTATTTGCTAATATACTGCTAAATTCGACTCAACATATCGGCGGTAGTCGCGCATTTTTGATTATATATTTATGGATTCACGCCACAATTAAGTTAGTTGCGGTGATTGGTATCCTTAAAAATCAACTTTGGGCTTATCCGTTTTCATTGATTACCCTAGGTGCTCTTATGCTGTATCAGATTTATACGATCGCATTTGTCAGTGTATCTATCGGTATGATCTTACTGACGGTTTTTGACATCTTTATTTTGTGGTTAATTCTGCGCGAGTACAAGATTGTTCGAAAAAATCTTGAAGTGCAAGCGTGACACAGATTACTATATATAGTATACTAAAGCTATCTATAAATTGACGGAGAGTTAAATGAATAATGTAATTATCGATGTTCGTGAACCATTCGAATTTGCAACTGGTCATGTCAAAGGCGCCCTTAATATCCCGCCGCAAAAATTAATGGGTGGGGCTAAACAATTGGCTGACGTTCCCAAAGATGCCAATATTATTGTTTATTGCCGAACCGGTAGTCGCTCGAACGTGGCGGCTCATATTTTACACGGTCTTGGTTATACCAATGTGACAAATGGAATCAACAAAGAACAGGTTGAGGCTAGGTTCATCCGCTAGTATTTGATAAGCTAGGGAAGATGAAGATTTTAGACGGACTAGAGCTTTCGGGCTATATTAAAGAACGCCAACTTAAACAAGTTAGGGCGCTGCGTCAATCATGGCGTGTTTTTCCGCGTCTGGCGATTATCATGACCATTGATAGTCCGGTGATTGATACCTATGTCCGTCTTAAAAAAGCCTACGGCGAGGATATTGGCATTGAGGTTGATATTCACAAAACTGATCAAGCGCAACTTATGAATCTGATTACGACGCTTAACCAAGACGAAACGGTCCATGGCATTATTATTCAATTACCGCTGGCTGATATGAGCGCGGTTGAGGCGACCGTTAACGCCGTCGCCAAAGAAAAAGACGTCGATGGACTAAGTGACGACAGTATTTTTACACCGGCGACCGCGATGGCAATTGATTGGCTGCTGGCTGGTTACAACGTGACTCTACCAGATAAAACAATTGCGATTGTTGGGAATGGTCGTTTGGTCGGTGCGCCACTGGCAAAACTTTGGCGCCAGCAGGGACTTGAAAAAATTACAGTTTATGATGATAAAACGCTAGATCTAGCGTCTGAACTCCAAAAAGCCGATTTAATCGTAACGGCAACTGGCGTACCGGGATTAATTACACGCGCCATGGTTAAACCGGGTGTTGTGGTAGTTGACGCTGGTACAGCTTCAGAGCACGGCAAGATTGTCGGTGATTTGGCGCCTGAGGTGCGAGAATTGGATGATATCACGCTGACACCAATTAAAGGTGGCGTCGGCCCGCTAACGGTTGCGGCGCTATTTGATAATGTTATTCGAGCCGCTCGGGTTGTGGCTGATCAAAAAGGTCAACAGGATCTTTAGGTAAATTATAGATTTTGGATTATAGATTTTAGGCTAGACATAATTGCAGGTCGGCAACTTATCCTATAATCCATAATCTAATATCTATCTTCTACTGCGACAAAGCTTCCTTGACGCGCTGAACTACTTGGCGTGGCGTTAAGTCAGCCTTAACGATATAGCTGTGAATACCAAGGCTACGAATGTCTTTTGGCGATTCTTCCTCACCCATGTTAGTCAGAATAATAATCGGAATAGTCTTACCCCAATCTGATCCGCGAATAATCCGCAGAGCTTCAGCGCCGTCCATTTCGGGCATCTGAAGGTCAAGTAGAATCATGTCAGGCTTAAAGGCTTCGGCGAGGGCGACGCCACGTTTGCCATCACCGGCCAATTGAACCTCAAAGCCGTCAGCTTCGAATTTCATACGATACATCTGGCTGATAACTTGGTCGTCTTCGATGATTGCTATTTTGGTCATGCTTTGATGTTACAATGAATTCATGATCATTTCTAGTAGCAACGGATGTAAATTAGCGATATGACAATGACCGAGATGGAAGCAGAACGAATCACGCCAGCTACCGACAGCATGGTTACAGCCAGTGTTTTTGAGAATGGTGAAATCCCTGATGACCTGTTGGATTTGCGCAAGAAGTTTGTCGTCAGCAGGGGGTGGCTAGAATATGGCCCCGATAGACCTGATGACCGAGATGAATATGACGATAATCCAGCGACTATACATGTTGTTTCGTGCAGTACTGAAGGTCAGCCAATTGCTGCACTGCGCATCACTCCAGTCGAGTCGGTAGCCGAGTCCTTGAGTTATGGAATGCTCCGTCCAGCAATACAAGCGGAAGTGATTGAGAGTCAGTTGCTGCCAAGTGGTAATTATGCGATGTTTGACATGACTAGGTTAGTTGTAGATCCTGACATGGAACGAAGAGTGACTATCCCAGAAATAGCTAATATTATAGGTGTAGCAGAGAAACAGTCGGTGCTTCACTCTGATGGCAAGACTGTGATGTGGGTCTTTGCGGTTGACGGCGTTTTTGCAAAATTTCTCGAACGTACTGAAATGATTGTTCATATCATCGCAAAAGACGACTCTGGTGCTAAAACAATGTTTGGTTATGCTTTTCCATCTGAAGTTAAAAAACGGCATTTAGCGAACACGGATGAAAAGAGAGCAGATACATTTGGTATGGCCGCTGTAAGGGCTTCGGGGGTTCCGGATTGAATCTAGCGACATCAATCACAGCACTGGTGGGGGCGCTAATTATAGTTGTCGGCTTTGCTACGTGGTACAACTCCAAAAGAAGTGTTGAGGGGCGCAGTTTCTTATTTTTGACGATTTTTGTGGCACTTTGGATAGCTGGCAATCTAATTTATAACTGGCCTGGGGCGGGCGATTTACGTTACGGCGTCGCGCTTTTTAGTTATGCGGCAGCTATGTCGATGGCGACGCAAATATATTCATTTAGTTTAATTTTTAAAAAAGGCAAATTGTCGCCATTTGATAAACGACTAGTTTGGGCTGGTCACTTGGCGGCTGTGTTGTCGGCAATTCCTGGGTTGATTGCATATGGTGTAAACGGTGTTTCAATTATGACCCATACGGTATTTTTGGCATTTTACGGTGGGATACTTACAGCCTATCTGCTGTCGGCGCTCTATGTATTAATATCGGTCATTAGGTTTGGCGCAAAGACTCGGCGCCTGCAGGCAACAAGTATTGTAAAGGGTATCATAGGGGCGATGTTGGTTGGGCTGGTCTTCAATTTAGTATTTCCTATCCTCGGTGTATATGACTACACAATTATTGGGCCATCGGGTGCTGGTCTTTTTATATTTGCGGTATCTTATTCAATTGTAAAGAATAATCTGTTTGATATTCGTCTTGCTGTCGTTCGTTCGGTTTCTTATGCGGCCTCAATGGCTACACTCGCAACACTGTATTTCTTTGTGATATTAGTATTGTCTTCATGGTTTTTGCATAAGCCAGTCGATACTACCGTTTCGATTTACATAGTCGTCTCGCTTATCTCGGCATTGATTTTTCAGCCGGTTAAAAGGTTCTTTGACAAGGTTACAAGCCGCGTATTTTATAGAAATACCTATGATACAGATACGTTTTTTGCCAATTTAAATCGCTTACTGGCGCAGACGTCAGATCTACGATTTTTACTGGAAAGGGTCGCGGTAGAGATTAATAACACCCTAAATGGCGGTCAGGCCTTCTTTTTTGTATATACGGCCAGTGGTACCCGTGACGGTAGTTATATTACAGCAGGAACGGTGAAGCATAGTCGGGTTCCGGTTGCTGATATCCGCGCATTGGATGGCTATGTCTTTAGCGGCGGGGGTGCTCCGATTTTAGTCGACCAGATAGATAGCATAGACAGCTCACTTCACCGTCTGTTGATGAGCCATCGTATCGCTATTGCCTTGCCACTAGTCAAAGACAAGGTGGTTGTAGGCTATTTTATGCTTGGCGATCGACGTAGCGGTGGCTATCAGGCAAGAGATATTCGCCTACTAGCTACCATTTCGGGCGAGCTGATTATCGCCATTGAAAACGCTTTGTCTATTCAGCAAATTAAACAGCTAAATGCCAATCTTCAGCAGCGAATCGACAGCGCGACTAGCGAACTGCGCGCTAGTAATGCCCAGTTGCATCGTCTGGACGAGGCCAAGGACGAATTTGTCAGTATGGCTAGCCACCAGTTGCGGACGCCACTGACTAGTGTTAAGGGCTACATCAGCATGGTGCTTGAAGGTGACGCCGGCAAGATAACGCCGATGCAAAAACATCTGCTTAACGAAGCCTTTATTAGTAGTGAACGAATGGTGCACCTAATTAGTGACTTTTTGAACGTTTCGCGCCTACAAACTGGTAAGTTTTTGATTGATACTCGGCCGATTAATCTGGCCAAGCTTGTCGAGGAAGAGTTGGACGGGCTGGCTACAAATGCCAGTTCGCGTAATTTGAAATTCGCGTACACAGCACCAAAGAAGTTTCCGATGCTTGAGCTTGACGAGGGTAAAATGCGTCAGGTAATTATGAACTTTGCCGATAATGCTATTTATTATTCAAAAGAAGGCATGACTATCGAGGTAGCTTTAAAAATCGAAGGCGATCGATGTCAATTTACAGTTAAAGACAAGGGGATTGGCGTGCCGGCTAGCGAGCAGGCGCAGTTATTTACGAAATTTTACCGAGCGACGAATGCTCGTCGTCAGCGGCCTGATGGTACCGGAGTTGGCCTTTTCTTGGCTAAAAAGGTCATCAACGCCCATGGCGGCAATGTTATTTTTGAATCTGAAGAGGGCAAGGGCAGTACGTTTGGCTTCAGCTTGCCGCTAAAACCAATTAAGCGCCGCTAAAGACCCGAATCATTTCAAAGATAAACCAAACAACCAGAATAACTACGCCGCTGGTGATAAGGATTGGTTTAAGAGTACTTTTTCGGTCAAACCACCACTGCGAAAGCTTGTTGCGATCAGCCGCTTCAATCCGCGTTATGACTGGTCGGCTAACCGAGGCGTCGGCACCACTATAGACTTTATTGCGTTTCTTTTTTTGCTTGCTCATACTTTTAGTATATAACAAGATAACCCCGCGGATGGCGGGGTTATCTGTTAAGTCTGAATCTCTTCAGA
Organism: bacterium; assembly: GCA_021847685.1. GTDB lineage: Bacteria > Patescibacteriota > Saccharimonadia > Saccharimonadales > Saccharimonadaceae > UBA1547. The sequence goes on from JAJZQE010000010.1 coordinate 10,062, forward strand.
AATGAGGAGCGGTCAGACTCTTTATAGGCCTAAGGTAGCACGACGGCTAGCAACGTAATAACCGATGCTTGCAATCAGTGAACCAAGACCAAGGAACGTAGCAACGCCAGTACCAATACCAGTATGAGGAAGCTCTGGTGGAGTGGTAGGAGGTGTTACAGGAGGAGTAGGTGTAGTTGTACACTTACTCAAATCCTTGGTGTACTTGGTTGAATCGAAACTAGTGTCAGGAATTGTGACAATTGTATTTGTCGTTAGATCACAGACGCTAATTTGATTTGGTTGGCAAACTTTACTTACGGTTACATTAGCGGTGTCTTGCTTTGATCCGTTAGCCGTCTCAACAGTTGCAGTATTTACAAGAGTTGAATTGCCACATGGTAGCGTGCTATCAGCCGCAACTTTTGCGCTAAACTTAACGAAAGCGTTTGAACCAGCTGTGTAGTTACCGATATTTACACCGGTTCCAGTGGTTAAGCCGTCGTTAATTGTCTTGCCGTTAGGGTTAGTAGTGTTCTTTACTTGAGTCGAACCATTAACATAGCTGATTCCGGCTGGCAATGTGTCTTTAACGACAACGTTGTCTTGTTCGGTTGTACCAGTATTTTGGTATTGAATCATGTATTCAACGGTGTCACCGGCTTTAGCGGCAACGGTTTTGCTCCAGTTAGTTGTTCCGGCAAGACGAACTTGCTTTTGAACTGTGAAGTTTGGCTGCTCGGCCTTAACACGGAAGGTTACATAACCGGCGTATTGGTTACAGCCAGGTAGGTCACCGTTTAGGGCGTCGTAGCCGATTGGTGCACCGGTAGTTACGATATTGTTTGACATGGTTTGGCCATCAACAGCACCAAAGCTGTGGATTGTGGCTGAATCTGGAACGTACCTAAGGGCGATGTCGCCACCGGTTGTATTCGAGAAAGTTACGTCATCCCATACTTGGGTTGGGTTGGCATTGGTTGCACCGACGTATCCGACGGCTTTTGCGCTACCATTATTAGCAACCACGGCAGGGATTTGAGCCTTGACGTATGCGCCATGAGCGATACCGCTACCATCAGCGTTTAGGCTGCTAGAAGCATTGTTGTGGAAGTATACGAAAACAACGTATTCCTTACCGGCTGCCAGTGAAATACTGTCAGCATAAGTTGTGTTACTTGCAGCTGCATCGCGAACTTGAACGAAATTACGTTCGTCACCCTGGGTTGGGTTGTCGGTAATTGAGTTAAATGTTACGTAGTTTGCAGGTGCGGCGGTTGTAAATGTTTGGCGACTTGGGCCCCAAGCAAATAGAGAAGCTGGCACAATGATTGCGGCTGCAATTATTGCAATAGCGGCACTAAGGCGCTTAGGAGCTTTGTGTAAAACTGTTGAAAGCTTATTCATAGCTACTCCTTTTTCTTGATTTATCTCGCAGAAAAATCAAATTATAATTAAAATTTACATGATCGTTGAAGGGTCTGACCAAATTGTTAAATAGGTTACAAATCAGATCATTACAACGTGCACGTCGAATCATATAGATTCACAAGGAATCTTCTCGACTGTGAGCGCATAAAGCTCTCGAACAGGAAAAGATTCCTTGGATAAAACATAAAACACTATCAAAATACCCATGTCTGGGTGCGCTAGGAACCGAAGTCCCCGACGCACCCAGACAGAGCATCAGAACCCGGTCACCACTCCGGTTCCACCTCCACCCTGGTTGGGGGGAGGCGTTGTTGCAGTGGTGGGGGCAGGAGCGGCACCAGGAGCGGTGACGCCGGTCTGCGACCCAATGGTCGATGTCGGGGTGTCGACCGTACCGTTACCACCAGTAACGCTGGTAGCAACCGATGGGGGAGTTGTCTCCGCCTTCGGTGCTGCCACAACTGGCGGCTTGGTGCCAGTGCCTACGTCGGCCCCCTTGCCGCTATCGCCAGGCTGGCGGTAGTCCTTGGGGTTCGACGACTTCGGCGTCACGCAGGCGCCGAGGACGTTCTTCACCTGCGGTGGCGTGCACCCGGACGTCGGCGGTGTGGTCGGGGGCTTTGACGGTGTGGTCGGCACTCCCGGAGGGGGAGAGCTGTACACAACGTTGGCGCAGCGAACCATGATCCACACAACAGTCCCGTTACTCATCGTCACCTTGATGGCCTTCCGGTTTCCGGTTACACCGGGCGCCGAAAAGACCTGGAAGATGCCGCCAGAAACCTGGGTGTTATACCCGTTCGCTGGTGCATCGCCCTCGGCAAAGGTTGTACCCTTTGCGTTGAGCGCTCCCTCGAACTGGTGGAACAGAGTCTGACCAGCGGTCGACAGGCAGTTGCCGCTCACGAGCGGCTGCCAATCGTTGGGGTTGGCATGCAAGCCGAAAGCGCTTGACCAGATGGCCAGGCGATGGCCGTTATTTGCCGACTCCTTGAGGAGCAGCTGCTTCTGAGCGTCGCTCAGGTTGGCTGCTCCACTTGTGGCGGCGGCGTACTTCGCTTCGAAGTCACCGTCGATCTTATCTTCGTTGTTGTTGTTGGGAGTCTGGACAAACTGCGGATCGCAGGTCGCTCCAGCCAGGGCCGCAGCGCCGGAATTTGCCGGCGAATTGGCTTCGGATGAGGCGTGTCCAGGTCCAAACAGCAGACCGAAGACGACAAATGCAACGAGGCCCACCAGGGCCGCGAGACGGCGGAGCATGGCTCCTCCTTCTGCCCTTTATGGGCGTCGATGTGGCTATTGGGTCTCGATCTCGTTAACTGCTCGTCTTTCAGCGTAGTCACCGATGAAGGTGAACGCGAAAGTCATGCAGAAGACGAGGCCGATGAGTGCCGCAATAGGGGCGATACCCCTAATGAGGCTTGTGTCGTTCAGGAAGATTGCAAGCACGATGCCCACAATCAATCCGACGACTCCCCAGATCAGCTTGAGGCTGATCACGCGGGGCACCTTGCGTACGCGCCAGAAGGCGTCCATCCCGGCGTTGAACCGGTCGGTGTCGCCCTCGGAAGCTTCTTCCATGGCCGCACTGAGTGCAGCTTGGACGCTTCTGTGGTTGGCGGGGTCCTTGTAGGCGTCAACGAAGACGCATCGCCCTCTCAGCCAAGCATACTTGTTGTCCGCTGCGGCGTCGAGTGCATCCCAAAGACCACGCGTTATTGATGTAGTCATTCATATCCCTTTCCGAGGGATTGCATCCAAAGAGTGTTCTTCGAATGGTTGTACCCTCAGTGCTTAGGGACAACGCTTTACCGACCTAAATCGGCAAAGCGTTG
>JAJZQE010000011.1 GCA_021847685.1 bacterium
ATTAAGCCTTTTGGTAATGACGAGAAAATCTTGCTATAGTCAGCCGACTGGCTTTGAATCGATGGCCAGACTGCAACGTATAGCATCAAAAAACCTAGGCCGATTGCACTATAGGTCACCCAAAGCGTGCGTTTTGCCTTTAAAGCCTGCTTGATTAATTTATAAAATATCATTTGTATATCTCCTCAAATATATCTTCTAGGCTGGCACTGGTAATCTCGAGGTCTTCAACTTTACTAACTGAAAGCTTCTCAAGAATCGGGCGTAGGTTGTCTTTAACTTTAAATTCAACCGTGTATTTAGTCGCAATCAGACCTTCGATGCCCTTAATATTTGAAAAATTAGGTACTTCATCGGTAAAATGAGCTTTAATTTTGTGGCCGTGATTAAATCGCAAGCGGCTAACTGTTGTGTCTTGAATCAGCTTGCCGTTATGAATAATGACAATTTTATCGCATAAATCTTCGACTTCGGATAAATCGTGAGATGATAACAGCACCGTACCGCCAGCCTTCTTGTATTCGCGTAGCAAATGATGGAACGTTGCGCGCAGCAATGGGTCTAGGCCCCTCGTAGGCTCATCTAGGACTAGCAATGGGGGATTAATACAAAGCGCCAATGTGATTGCCAGCTTCTGCTGATTACCGGTTGAAAGTTGCTTAACTTTCTTTCTTCCGTCCAGGTCTAATATCTTTTTAAGCTTATCGGCACTAGCTTTAATTTGCGAGCCACGAATATTAACCAAAAACTTAATATGATCATCAACCGTCCAATCCTGGTAAAGTACTGGCTCGGCGGCGACATAACCAATCTTGTTCTTCAGCTCGACAGCATATGACACTGAGTCTAGCCCAAATATTTCGATATTACCTTCGCTTGGATGCAAAAAGCCCATAATGATACGAATAGTAGTTGATTTGCCGGCACCGTTTGGGCCTAAAAAGCCGAAGATTTCACCCTTTTGAATTGTAAAAGATACATTGTCGAGCGCCTGAAGATTACCGAATTTTTTGGACAGATTTTTAACTTGAAGCAGATTCATGTCATTATTGTACTCTATTTTTTAAGCATAACAGTTTTGAGACAGGCCGTTACTTAGTCTATTAGTTTAACTAATCACACTTAAAAAGCCGTATAATAGGTTTATGGCATTTGAAGATTTTAAACAAAAAGACAGCATCGTACTGGTCTATACTGGTGAAGGAAAAGGTAAAACTAGCGCAGGAATCGGGCTGCTGGCCAGGGCGCTTGGCGCCGACTGGAAAGTTTCTTTTGTGCAGTTTATCAAAATGTGGAACGTCAGCGAACATGATTTTATTAGAACAATTCAACCCGTTTTTAAAGATAAATTATCATTTTATAAAGGTGGCTTAGGTTTTTTTGAAGCTGGCGAACTTAGCGCTAAGGCAACCAAGGCCGAGCATATCGCCGAAGCAAGAAAGACCTACGACCTGGCTCTTAAACAGGCTGAATCTGGCAACTACCAATTAGTTATTTGCGATGAAATTAATAATGCAGTTCATGATGGGTTACTGACAATTGACGATTTAGAGGCTTTAATTGATAAAAGAAACCCCCGCACAAGCCTATGCTTGACGGGGCGTAACTTTCCAGCCTCACTTCTTAAAAAAGTTGATATTGCGACCGATATGACAAAATTAAAACATCATTTTGACGACAGCTTTATCGCCAACAAGGGTATTGATTACTAAATTAGTTTAACCTTGCCGGCGACAATTGTCGCGTACAGTGATTTGTTAATTAGCACTTGCTGAAGCCACACGATTCACACTTTTGACAACCTTCGATATAACGCAGGGCAGCTGAGCCACACTCTGGACAAATATCTTTCAGGCCGCCTGATTTTTCACGAACGACCGGTGCCGCTACCGTTTCTGATATTTCAATCGATAAATCACCGCGGTGGCTACTTGATTGTTCGTTATTCGCCTTAGTTGTCTCGTGCTCTTCAATAGCTTTTGCAATTGCATCGGCCAGCGAGCGAACGCGGTCGGCTCCAAAGCCAGTTGAGCCCGAGCCACCAATGCCGCGTAACTGCTCGGCAACATTTTGGGCAATGCGGTCTGAGCCATAATCAGTTGGGATCCGGAAGTTAAGCGATATAAGGCGCCCAATTGCCTCGGCGTCAGCCGTAATATCAGAACCAGCCCGACCAACATTGATGAAAACTTCAAAAATATTGCCGTTATTATCTTCATTTATGCTGACAAAAGCCTTACCAACTGGCGTTGAGATTTTGTAAGTACGACCACTAAGTACGTCTGGACGAGGTCGAAGCATAACAGGAGCAGCTTGAACGGCTTCTGGCGCTTTTTTGGTCTTACCGGCGAGCTTGTCATAGTAAGACGTCTCACCCTTAACCTCTAGAACTTGCTTTTCACGGCTGCCGTCACGGTAGATAGTAATGCCTCGACAACCAGTTTCGTAAGCCATCAGATAAGCGTTACGCACATCCTCGATAGTTGCGCTGTTTGAAAAGTTGATGGTTTTAGAAATTGCGTTATCGACATATTTTTGCAAACCAGCCTGAATCTTTAGGTGCCACTCTGGACTAATGTCACCAGCAACCACAAAGATTTCTTTTAGGTCATCTGGTAGGGAAGCGATGTTCTGGATTGAACCACCGTTAGCCTGAATCTCTTCCATCAATTCTTCCGAGTATAGTCCGCGGTCAGTTAAGGCCTTCACAAAGTACGGGCTAGTCTGGAACATACGCTTGCCTTCAATCGTATTCTTGGCGTAGGTTAGGGCAAATAGCGGCTCACAACCACTTGAGGCGTCGGCTAGCATGGCAATCGTACCAGTTGGAGCAATTGTAGTGCGAGCGCCGTTGCGTGGGTTAATTTCACCCGGCTTGTCATAGATCGAGCCTTCAAAAGCAGGGAAGACACCGCGAGTTTTTGCCAGTTCAACACTAGCAACATCGGATTCTTCTTGAATAAACTGCATCAGCTTTGACGCCATTTCGACTCCCTCATCGGTATTGTAACCAATATTAAGCGCCAAAAGTGCATCAGCTAGACCCATCACACCAAGGCCAATTCGACGAATTGAACGGGTCATTTGGCGAACTTGCTCGATTGGGTATTCGTTCATATCCAAAACATTATCAAGGAAGTGAACTGCTTGATGAGTTGTCTTGCGCAGCCCATCCCAGTCAATCTGTCCGTCTTTAACAAACAGTGCCAAGTGAATACTGCCAAGTGTACATGCGTCGTATGGCAATAGTGGTTGCTCGCCACAAGGGTTCGTTGCCTCGATTTGGCCAAGTTGAGGTGTTGGGTTGGCGCGTGAGTCATTGATACGATCGATAAAGATCATGCCAGGGTCGCCATACTGCCAGGCTAGTCGCGTAATAAGATCGAATACTTTTTTTGCGTTCAAACGACCGACCGACTGACCAGTACGGGGATTAATCAGGTCATAGCCATAGCCCTCGCGGTCCTCTTGGCACCATTCGTGAAGTCGTTTAACGGCAGCATCCAAGCGAACTTGCTTAAGGTCAATATCGCGAGTCTGGTGAGCAGCACGAACCTCTGAAACTAGTGAGTCAAAGTCAAAGTCATCTTCGTAATTGTCGGGTAGAAGCTTGCCGTCAATCTTGATCTGGTCAAAAAATGCTTGGTCAGTTGTAACTGAAATATTGAAGTTGGTTAGCGAAAACTCATCAAGTTTGTAAATCGAAAACAACAAGATGTCTGGGTGATTGTAGTGTAAGATACCCATATTGGCACCACGGCGCACGCCACCTTGTCGAACAGATGAGGTAATGTCGTTGTACATCTGCATGAACGATATTGGGCCGGTTGTGGTGCCACCGGATGATTGTAGAACGTCATTTTTTGGACGCAACCTCGAAAACGAAAAACCCGTACCGCCACCTGATTTATGAATCATCGCCATGTCGGATGCTGTTTGCAAAATACCACTAAGGCTATCGGGTACCGGTAAAACAAAACATGCTGACAATTGTTGACCAGGTTTCGCCGTGTTCAGTAACGTTGGCGTGTTTGGCAAAAATCGACGAGTCGCCATTAAATCATAAAATTCAAGCGCCGTCTTTTCGTGAATACCGCGGCTACCGTCATACAGTCGATCGGCAGTCGCAATGTTATAAGCCACTCGCCAAAGAATTTCTTTGGGAGTTTCTGTGGCTTCGCCACTACTATTTTTGCGTGCATAACGCGTGCTGGCAATGTAACGTGCGTTGTCACTGAGTTCTGGTTCGATGATGTTCTTTGGCGGCGCTGGAACTACCCGTCCAAGCTCATATATTTTCGATATATCGCTTATAGCATCGTTGTTAAAGACTGTACGAAATGTTTTTTTCATGTTACCCCTACCTTTGACTTTATATACATGTGGTGTATGAGATAAGATTATAGGCGCTATATGTTGCGTTTGTCAACGTAAGTTGTTATTATTACGTAGCAAATACGTAGATAAAGGGAATTATGAAAACAACTACACAGCAAACATACGAACAAGACGTTATTAAATCTTCAAAGGTTGTCCTAGTCGACGTCTGGGCGCCATGGTGCGCCCCCTGCCGAGGCATGGAACCAATCCTAGAGGACATCTCAAAAGAGACTTCCGACTGGGCCGAAATTATAAAACTTGATGCCTCAACCGAAATGGATATTGTTCAACAATTAGACGTTCGTGGACTACCAACTTACCTTATTTACAATAAGGGCAAGTTACTTAGCGGCAGCGCTGGCGCTACCTCAAAGTCAAATTTACTTGAATCAATGCGCCGCGCGCAAGCAATCTGACGTAATAATTTAAAGTTGGTGCAATAGTTGCAGCAGATAATTATAATTGGCGGCTATCAGTAGCCCGCTTATGACAATCAGGCCAGGAAAAACAACCAAAGTTTCAATCGCTTTGCCGGTTGTTAATCGTAGCGATTTAACCGGTGGCAAGCCAAACTTAAAAGGGAATGGTAGTAGCCACGGAACACCTTCTTTGGTAAAACTATCCATCACCAGGTGCGACAAAATACCAATCATAAATGACCACCAAACGATTAAATTATCGACGCTTGGCATAATCGGGTGCAAGAAGTTAAGCAGCATCCAAAACAAAAAGCCAAACAGCGCCACGCCCAATAGGGAATGGGTAATAAAACGATGTCCGCCAATTGATTTATCAAAAAAGCGTCCGACAAGCTTGCCAATCGGCAAATTTTTCCATAGTGGCGCCGTTGGCTGATCGATATCTGGTAAAATGCCACCGATTTGATTTGCTAAAAGCGCCACCAGAAAAGTGGTCATATTAAGGTTATAGATTGGCACCACAAGGCATATAACCGCTAAAAGTGCAGTAATTGCGGCTAGGTCATGAGTGCGGCCTGTCATACCGTATATTATACATGTTTACGCTATAAACAGATGAGTAGCATGTTATTATAAGAGTGACCATGACACTTGTTTACCTAGTTGGTGCAATTATATTAGGAAGTGCCGTATCGCTGACTGGCGGAGTGTTTTTGCTACGCGCCAAAAAGCATCGTGAACTTGCGATACTACTAACACTACCGTTTGGCGCTGGCGCCCTGCTGGCAGCCGCTTTTTTTGATCTTTTACCGGAATCGTTTAAATTGGGCGAACCGCGAAGCTTGCTTTTATGGGCGCTCGGCGGTTTTACGTTATTTTTTGTTTTGGAAAGATCGGCCAGCTGGTTTCACCACCATCATCAACACCACCATCACGACAGTGAACATTATAAAAACGCACAACAGCGTCGTCTAATTGTTTTTGGTGATATGATGCACAATGCAATCGACGGCTTTGCGATTGGCGCAGCTTTTTTAGTTGGTATACCGACGGGCATCATTACAACATTAGCGGTTAGCGCCCATGAAATACCAAAAGAGCTCGGCACGTTCGCACTACTACTATCACGTGGCTGGAAAGATAAGACAGTTGTCATCGCCAACTTAGCAACGGCGGTCGCAACGATTATTACTGGTACGACGGTCTTTTTACTGGGTACCCACAATCAGCTTCCGGTTGGTCCACTACTAGCTATTACCGCCGGCTTCTTTATATACGTCGCTGCCAGCGATATTATCCCTGATATTCACGAACAACCGCATCGCACCGGTACGATTCAAGAAATAATGCTCGTAGCCGGCATTATTATTGTCGGCACTGTGATTACGCTACTTGGCGTCTAAGTTAAAGTCCACTCATGCCGATTAGACGTCCGATACCAAACGTTACAATCATCGCGATAGCTCCACCAATAACAACCCGTAGTGTCGCACGAAGTTTACCGGCGCCACCAGCGTGAGCGCTAAGCGAACCGGTAATGGCCAGTGCAATTACGACTGACACAAATGTTATTGGTATTTTATACGGAGTTGGCACAATAATAATTGCCACAATTGGGATAATTGAGCCGGATAGAAACGACAATGCCGAGGCAACCGCTGCATGCATTGGGTTTGTTAGGTCGTCTGGATTAATACCAAGCTCAGCGTCAACATGGGCCGCAAAAGCATCACGCTCGGTTAATTCTTTTGCAACAAGTTCAGCTGTCGATTGACTAAGGCCTTTTTTAACATAAATTTGTTCGAGCTCTTTTAATTCCTCTTCCGGAAAGTCGATTAATTCTTGACGCTCTTTCTGAAGTAGTGCTTTTTCACTGTCTTTTTGGCTACTAACCGATACGTATTCGCCAGCCGCCATCGATAACGCGCCGGCCACGACACCAGCTACGCCGGCCGTAATAATTACCAGGCTTGAGCTAGTCGCTCCAGCCACTCCAACGACAATACCAGCTGTTGATACGATACCGTCGTTTGCACCCAATACCGCGGCTCTTAGCCAGTTAAGGCGTACATTTGTTGACAATGCGTGAGGCTCAAGGTGTGTTTGTTCATCAATTTTATCAGTCATACGTAAATTATAAACAATCCTACGCCAGATTGACAGCCGCTCAGCGCAGCGTGACAACGAAAAATTTGCTATAATAAGCTTATGGATATATTGAGAGAATCATACACACTAAATACTGGCGCAACTATACCAAAGATTGGTTTTGGCACTTGGCAGATTCCAAACGGTAGTGAAGCATATAATTCAACCATATTTGCCCTAAAAAGCGGTTATCGGCATATTGATACGGCGCGCGTTTACGGTAACGAGGAAAGTGTCGGCAAAGCAATCCGCGACAGCGATGTACCGCGCGATGAAATCTTTTTAACAACAAAACTACCAGCCGATATTAAAACCTACGAGGGTGCACTAGAGGCATTCGAGACATCCATCCAGACACTTGGTGTTGATTACGTTGATCTGTATTTAATCCACGCTCCGTGGCCATGGTCTGATCGAGGCGGCGATTACACCGAAGGTAATATCCAAGCCTGGAAAGCGATGGAAGAAATTTACAAAAGCGGGCGCGCCAAAGCTATCGGTGTATCAAATTTTAACGTCAAAGATATGCAGGCGATTCTTGATAATGGTACGATTACGCCATCTGCCAATCAGATTCGATTTTTTATTGGATTTACCCAAGACGAAATTACAAAGTTTTGCCAAGATAAAGGTATCATAGTCGAAGCCTACTCACCGCTAGCAACTGGTCGCATTCTCGACAACCCTCAAGTTAAAAAACTTGCCGATAAGTACAACAAATCTGTCGCTCAAATCTGTATCCGCTATACACTGCAACGCGGCACAGTTACGCTGCCAAAGTCAACACACGAAGAATATATCCTGCAAAACGCTGACGTTGATTTTGTAATTGATAATCAGGATATGCAGTATCTTAACCAGCTTCACGATATCGCCAGCTAAACTGTCGATATGTCAGGATAAGACAATATCGTATGTTGGATTTTTGCGTAAGATTTTAGTCAAAAGCCTCGGTTATTATATCTTTTTGATGGACGCCTTTCATGTTTAGCGCAGCCTGCGCGACATCCATATACGAAGTCGGTCCACAAACAAAGAACGTACGGTTGTTATATTTGTAATTCATAGCCAAATCAATCACATCAGATGTCAGGCGACCTTTAAAAACTGATAAACCATTTAATCGGTCTATCGGCCCACGACTAATTACAAATAAAATTTTTAGATTTGAATTTTGGTTAAGAAAGCCGCGCAGTCTATCTAAAAAGGGGACGTCGTCTTGTGTTCCACAGCTGTATAACATCGTTATTTTGACTGATGATTTAGTAGTTGACACGTACGATAACATACTCATAAATGGCGCAATACCAATGCCAGCCGCCAAGAATACAAGCTCGTTGCCGGTCGGCATATCAAGTATAAAACCACCGTATGGTCCGCTTATATTCACAATACTACCTGGCACTAAATTGGCAGCGGCTTTAGTGTAGTCGCCTTTAATTCGCATACTAAATTGCAGCATTTCCTTATCGGCTGGTGAATTTATAATCGAAAAACAACGAACTTGAGTCGGCTGATTATTATCATAAAAACTAACACCAGCATACTGACCGGGTCGATACGTAAACGACACTACACCTGATTTCGGCTCGAGATCAAGCAACAGCGTAGTGTCTGTTATTCTATGCGTGCTTTTAACAATATATTCATGCATTATACTTGTTTATTATTATAGATTAATCGACGATTGGCTGCTAATTTTTAACCCACTTACCAGATTCATCTTTGTGATACTTTGTTTTAACAGCCGACCAGGCAACTCGATGAGCCGTCTCCTCTAGGCTAGCGCTGCCCCGTCGCGTACTCGAGTCTTTATATTCGCGACAGGCGCTATTAAATGTCTTTCGATAGATATCTTGGGCGTGAGTAGGTAAATTAGCGCCATCACAACACTACATAAGTAAAATAATAATCTCTCCCTAGATCGGCGAGATTGGTAATACGCAAGAAATTATCGAACGACACGATAGAGCAGACAGTTAGTCGTCAGCTGGTTCAGTATAGGTTCTTGTAGTAGTCGGACTAGCTCTTTTAACGACAGGTTGTGTATAGACTGGCGCGGGCACAACAGTCGCTGGTTTTGGCGGCGGCACGTACTTGGCGACGACTTCAATATCTTGGTAGGGAAGTGAGTCATAGTACTCTACATAAGCGACTATTCTGTACTTGCCGGGTTGCTTAAATAAATTATGCCACGGGGCAAAACTACCATTAACCGAACTGTTGGCCGACACTTCAATTTGGCGACTTTCGGTTGGACAATCACTGATTGATGCCGTATCGTTAATCCGCACCCACGCGCTATTCTCTTGGCGATAAACCATCAAGGGCTCGGCTGGGCAATCATTCGATAAATATATTGAGCTGTTGTAATTATTTTTGATTGTAAATGTTATCGGTTCACCCACTAAATATTTTGAGTACGGCACTATTAATTGGATTTGGCCGACTGGTAACGATCGCATCTGAATATGGCCTATAAGTTGATAAAACCCATACATCAACAGCCCAAGTAGTATCGTCCAGAAAATTAGCCAAGCTACGCGACTAAATCGTTTACTGTTTGCGTAACGTAGCTCACCTCTCATATAGTTTTTGCCCGCCATAATCTATATAAAATAGCCAGGGCTAAAATAAGCCCCAAGGCTAACCAAACTAGTCGTAGCGGCCCTCCTGCTAAGTCTGTACCCAGATAGAGAGCATGCACAAAAACAAACAAAAGAACTAAATAAGATAGAAGGTGAAATATTTTCCAGGTATGTGGTTTTTTATCAACCCAAACAATTGACGTAATAATGATTGCTGCTACTCCATAAAAAGCCAACACTCCAAGCGCCACAAACAACGATCCAAATTGAAATCCAAATAGACTTATAGGTTTGTAGTTTGATAGCCATGGAACTAGGACATCAAGAATATTAAAGGGAACAAAATGATCAAATAATAAAGACGACATGTGTATCAGAACTGATATACCAAAGATAAAACCAAGCGCACGATGCGATGCCCAGGCAGTCAATGGCTCTAGGAACCTAAAAGCGCTACCGCCGACAAGACCGATGCCGGACAAGATTAACATAAATAGTGCGCCCGCGGCGACAAACCCTGATGCCCGTGTGACGTACCATGGCCACGAGCTCGCAGCCCTCTCTGATATTTCCTGCGCGACAGTTGGTCCTGGTATTGTTTGTACAATGATTGTTCCTGCTGGATTTGCTGACTCGGCTTTGACAACACCGCTATCAAGGGTTGTTGCAAACATAAATGCACTAACTATTATGGCGGTTGCTATTATGAATTGTCGCATAACTTAAAGGCCCTCGCTTGCGGATTCGTTTATTATAAAGTGCCCAAATTGTATTTGAAATACCGAATTTGTGTTAAGACATTGCAGTAACATAGCACTGGCGCCGTGCGATTTAGCAAAATTCGTTGCGCCTTTTGATCCGATAATAATTACGCAAGATGCCAAAACATCCGCCAGTAAGGCCTTGTCTGCACATATGGTCGCTAATCTTACATCTGTTACGGCGGGCTGCAACGTGGCAGGATTAATTATGTGATGCCACCCCTCATCAGCCACAAAACCTTTTCGTTTAAACGTACCAGAGGTTGCAACCGCAAACCGACTAGTCGGACACTCGATTGTCTGTTGTATCTCGCCGCCAAGATTACCTGCATCCTGAATGCCGATTTTCCATTTGCAACCAAACTCATCTGTGCCATCGGTAGTTATATCGCCACCAAGTGACAAGCGAAAGTTTGTGATACCAAGACCGACTAGGGTGTCGCCTAAACTGTCGGCTAAGTAACCCTTGCCACAACCACCCATATCGATCGCAGTATCGCTAGGTATCATCGCCCAATCGTCACCAATCTGCAGCTCGTCTATTTTGCCAACTCGACGTCGTGAATAGTCATCAACTATATCATGCTCGTAGCCCTCTACGGCCGACTGTTTATAACCAGTTTTTTGCAGCGCCGGCATTATGAAGGGGTTGTATAGGCCACCGGTTTGTTCACTAATCGACTTAGCGGCGTTAAGTAAATCTCTAAACTCTGTTGATATCTTGGTATGTTGGCCAGCTGAACGATTAAATAACGACAATTCACTCCCTGGAATAAAGCGACTAAATGATCGTTCGAAGGTGTAAATACGATTCCATAGACTCTTAAAGATTTTATCAATATCGTTAGCTGATTTGTTGCTAATTAGTGTCAGGCCTACGTCGCTGCCAAGGGCCAGACTCGTCTGATAATATGAAGTTAGACGCATGTCGTCACACCACTTTGGGTTGTTGTGCAGGTTTTTGGTGCCGGCGCCGCAATCGGCGCTTGAGTGGCCACGCGAGTCGAAAGGGCTTTTGTAGCACTTGCTGAAGCGGCTGTTGCAGTAGCAGCTGCTACTGCGTCATTGTGGGCCGCTTGATCAGACGCCTGAACAGCAGCAGTTGGCGGCGCACTTGAAGCCAATGGCGGTAAACTATTAACAAGACTGTCTAAATCGCGCTGCCTTGAGTTTGACGACGTTAAGGTTGGCGAAAGATTGGCTGAATTTAGTAAAGCTTGTGGCGGCAACATTTTTATCATGTCACTAATCGTAACTATCAAGCTACCTATAACCAGACTGGCTGCGCCAAGGACATAGATGTTATATGGCCAGCTTTGCACCCTTCCGGTCTGAGGGTGTGACCCCTGTGCAAATGCCTCCGTAATGATATTATTTTTGCTAACACCCTTTAAGCGAAGAGAATTGGCTATAGTATTCATATAGGGCGGTGAACCACAGATGTAGAAAGCTCGATTATTAAGATTCTTATCAAACGCCGTATCTATCATATCAATAGAAAGCCGACCACTTACGACCGACAGCCCCTCAAGTCTATCGGTCGCCCCAGTGCCAATTACAAATATTACTTTCAGATTTGGATTTTGTTGCTGGTAGTGGCGTAGTTCGTTAAGGAAAGGTATATCATCTTGAGTTTGACAGCTATAAAACATTGTTATTTTAGTAGGCGACTTGATACTTGTCGCATACGAGACCATGCTCATAAATGGAGTAACACCGATACCGCCAGCCAAAAAAACGACATCATCACTATCGGCAATGTCTAAAACAAAGCCACCATATGGCCCGCGCACCTTGACAAGATCACCTGGTTTCAATTTGGCCGCAGACCGCGTAAAGTGGCCTCTTGTTCGCATACTAAACTGAAGCTTACCTGGATCGGTCGGTGAACTCACTATCGAAAAACAACGAGCTGGCGTCGGTCGGCCTTTATGATAAAAGCTAATAGCTGCATACTGACCAGGCTGGTACGCAAACCGTGACTTGCCAGGCTTCTGTTCAAGATTCAGCAGTAACGTGGTGTCCGTTACCATATCGGCACTTTTAACGATATATTTATGCATTGCAGTTATGTATAATTATAAATTATTTTTTACTCGAAGTACATTAAATCGAGTCATCTGCAGGGGTCAAGACTATTTCGACATTAAATAAAAGAAGTCTTTATTGTAGCCA
>JAJZQE010000012.1 GCA_021847685.1 bacterium
AACTCTTTATGACCGACAATATAGGCAATTGGCATATGGTCTAGTCGCAAATCAAGCCGAGCATTAGCAATCTCTTCGTCGTATGGTTCAATTGGCTGGTCCAGGTGGGCATGCAAATAAGTGCGATCTTGCTTTAAGGTATGAGATAGGATGATTTCGGCATCAAGGCGAGCACTGGCGATGCCGCGAGCCTTCAGCTGGTCGGTAGCTGACTTTAACCAATCATTAATTGCTGGCATTGGCAGCGGCAAGTTCGCGTTCATATGACTGCAAACGCTCGATTATGTCATCGATGTCGCCATTCATGGCGGCGGGGATGTTGCTGCGACTGTAGCCAATACGGTGATCGGTAATGCGGTCTTGCGGGAAGTTGTAGGTGCGAATTTTTTCGCTGCGGTCGCCCGAACCAATCAAACCACGGCGCTCGGCGCTTAGTTTTGCATTTTCGGCATCGATTTTAATCTGTAGCAGACGAGAACGCAATACGCCCATAGCTTTTTCTTTATTCTTGATTTGCGATTTTTCATCCTGGTTAGTGACAACCATGCCGGTTGGCAAATAAGTAATTCGGACAGCGCTATCGGTGGTGTTGACTGACTGACCGCCGTGTCCTGAGGCGCGGTAAATATCGATGCGTAGGTCACTTGGATTGATTTCAATATCAGTTTCGGTGGCTTCGGGCAGAACCGCCACAGTAATTGTTGAGGTGTGAATGCGGCCTTGGCTTTCGGTTGATGGAACGCGTTGGACGCGGTGGACGCCAGATTCAAACTTTAATTTGGCATACGGTGCGTCGCCCTTGACGCTAAAAATAACTTCTTTGTAACCACCGGTGTCGTTCATGCTTTCGCTAATTAACTCAGTACGCAGTTGGTGTAGTTCACAGTAGCGCAAATACATACGATAGATTTCAGCGGCAAATAGGCTAGCCTCGTCGCCACCCGCGCCAGCCCGAATTTCGATAATAACATTTTTTTCGTCGTTTGGATCGCGTGGCGCTAACATGATGAATAGTTCGTCTTCGATTTTTTGCAGACGTTCATCGATGTCGGCGACTTCTGACTTAGCCATTTCGGCTAGCTCATCACCACCGTAGGATAATTCTTTAGCTTCGACTAGTTGTGCTTCGAGCGTTTGGCGAAGAAGGGCTTTGTCTAAAATATAGTCGAGTTCGGTTAATCGCTTGTTCTTGCTGGAGTAGTCGGCATCGGCGTAAGCGTCGGGACGAGCTAAAAAATTGCCTAAAGCTTGTTTTTCGGCTTGTAGCTCTTCAATATTTAGATTAATCTTTGGCATCTTGCTCCTATTATACAAAAACCGGTAGATATTTCTTGTATCTTCGCCCGGTAACAGTTTAAAGAATCTTGATTTAGTCAGGAATCTTCAAACTGTTAGCCATAATAATTATGGGCTCATACAAAAAGTATCTACCGGTAATCTGTAGTTTAGCTGTCGGCTTTTTTAGCCTTTTTAACAGCAGCTTTTTTAGCTTTGCTAGCAAGAGCGGTTTTGCGAGCTTCAGCAGCAGCAAACTTAGCTTTGTAACGATCGACACGACCTTCGGTGTCAATAATCTTCTCTTCACCGGTAAAGAACGGGTGAGAAGCACTCGAGATGTGCACTTTAATAAGTGGGTAGTCGTTGCCGTCTTCCCATTTAATGGTGTCGGTGGTCTGCGCAGTAGACTGTGTCAAAAACGCAAACCCAGCCACGTCATCGCTAAATACGACGGGACGATAATCGGTTGGGTGTAAATTTGTTTTCATATCTGGGTTATTGTATCTGTTTTTAGGTTAAATGTCAAAGGGTAACAGGCTTGAAATTTAAGTCTTAAGGGGTTATAATAGCCAAGTAAATTATTATAACGACACAGCCCGTGCATAAAAACCTAATACCTTAGGGCACGCGCAAGGAAAGAGGAGTAAAAAACAATGGCAGTATCTGTCGATATTAAAGCCCTGTTTGAAGCAGGCGTACACTTTGGTCACAAGACCAGTCGTTGGCACCCTAAAATGGCGCCATACATTCACAGCAAACGTCAAGATAGTCACATTATTGATTTGACTAAGACGGTTGAAGGTTTGGACGTGGCTTTGCCATTTCTAACCAGCGTTGTTGCTAGCGGCAAGCAAGTTTTGTTTGTTGGTACTAAAAAACACACCAAAGACATCGTAAAGCTAACTGCCGAATCTCTTGGTCAGCCATATGTTACCGAGCGTTGGCTTGGTGGTATTTTGACTAACATTTCGACCGTTGGCCAGCAAATCAAGAAACTTAAAGATCTTGAAAAGCGGATGGCGACTGGTGATCTTGAAAAGCGCTACAACAAACTTGAAGTTCAGCGCTTCCAGGAAGAAATTGATGCTTTGAACCTTAAATACGGTGGCATCAAGGACCTAAACGGCAAACCTGGTGCATTGTTTGTTATCGATGTAATCGGTGACGCCAATGCTATTAAAGAGGCCCGCACACTTGGTATTCCGGTTATTGCGATCGTTGATACCAATGCCGACCCAACGCTTGTCGATTACGTTATTCCGGGTAACGACGACGCCATTAAGGGTGTCCAGTTGTTGCTTGACTATGCTGCTGCCGCGATTCGCGAAGGCAAGGGCGCCGAAAAGACAGTTGTAACAGAGGAGAAATAATCAATGAGCGTATCAATTGATGACATCAAAAAACTGAAAGAGTTATCTGGTATCGGTTTGACCGACGCCAAGGCTGCCCTTGTTGAGGCTAACGGTGATTTCGACAAGGCGCTTGAAGCTTTGCGCAAAAAAGGTGTGACCAAGGCCGAGAAAAAAGGTGACCGCGAAGCTCGCGAGGGCATTATCGACAGCTATGTTCACAGTGGCCGCATTGGCGTACTAGTTGAAGTTAACTGCGAAACTGACTTTGTGGCTCGACTTGATGGTTTCAAGACTTTTGCCCACGAAATTGCCTTGCAGATTGCTGCGATGGCGCCAACTTACGTTTCCGAAGCTGATATTCCAGCCGAAGAGATCGAGCGGGTTCGCAGTGAGGCCAAAGAGCGTGTTCTTGCCGAAGGCAAACCAGCTGATCTTGCCGACAAGATTGTTGATGGTCAGGTGAAAAAACACTTTGAAGAAAAAGTGCTCTTAACTCAAACTTACATCAAGAACGACAAGCAAACTGTTGGCGATTTTTTGAAGGAGAACGTTGCAATTTTAGGTGAAAATCTGGTGATTCGTCAGTTCAAGCGTATCGAACTTGGTGTTAGCGAATAGCCAAGCAGATCATTAAAAACTAAATGCCCGGCAATTGTCGGGCATTTAGTTTTGCCAGTCTGCTATAATTAAGACAGATTAAGAGAGAGGATATATGTTTGACACCAAACCCTATGAAGAAAAGCTTGAGCTGGTTATTGCGCATTTTGAAGAAGAATTAAAAAAGATTCGGACTGGCCGCGCACATCCAAGTCAGCTCGAGGGTATCCGAGTTGAGGTTTATGGCACGCAGATGCCACTTAACCAAGTTGCGAACGTGACAGCCCCCGAAGCGCAAATGCTTCAGGTGACGCCGTTTGACCCAAGTAATATCCAAAAGATTAGCGCCGCTATTCGGGCCGATCAAAGCCTCGGTTTTAACCCAAGCGACGACGGCCGGGTGATTCGTGTGCCAGTGCCATCACTCACCGAAGACCGCCGTAAGCTACTCGTTAAACAAGTTAGTGAAAAAGTCGAAGAAGCCCGCATTGCCATTCGCAACGTACGCCAAGAAGCCCTAAAAGAGGCCAAGCGCAGGAAAGAGGCCAAAGAACTATCTGAAGACGACGTCAAGCGTGTCGAAAAGGGGATTGACGATGATATCGCAGGTTGCAACCTCAAGCTCGACGAAGTTTTTAGGCTCAAAGAAAAATACATCCTGACAATCTGATGAACTTTATTCAGCGCGTTAAGGAATTAAATCTTCCGCTTGATCAACTTGTCGTGATATGTAGTGGTTTATTGGATGCGTATGGTCTGCGTATGGCTGATGATATTGATTTGGTTGTTTCTGACGAGCTTTACGAGAAGTTAAAGCAAGCCGGTGGTTATCGGGAATTAACCATGCATGATGAGTTGTATTTACTTAGTGACAAGTTGGAAATTTGGAAAACCTGGGGACCGCAGTATGATTATGAAACAATTAAATCGACATCTGTTATGATTGATGGTGTTAGTTTTATTAATCCCGATTTATTGATTATCAAAAAACGCCAGCTAGGTCGCGACAAAGACCTTGCCGACATTAAATTATTGGAAAAATATCAAGATGACAACAAAAGTTGAACCTAAGGCTTTGCGACACGTCGGTTATATTGTCGATGGCAATCGCCGTTGGGCAAAAAAGCATGGTATCCCAACCTACGAGGGGCACCTGGCGGGCTACAACGCATTACACGAGGTCGTAAAAGCCTCGTTTAATCAAGGTGCAGAGTATGTTTCGGCCTATATTTTTAGCACAGAAAACTGGAAACGTAGCGAAAGCGAAGTTAAAAACTTGATGGGCTTAGTTTTGCGGCTTTTAAAATCAGATCTGCATATTTTTATGGATAATAATATCCGCTTAAGGGTGCTTGGCTCGCCTGAAAAAGTTGACACTAAAATCATCGAAGCCATTAAAGATGCCGAAGCATTAACCGCCAATAACACTGGTGGCACCTTGGGAATCTGCTTTAATTATGGCGGTCAACTTGAGATTGTCGATGCCGTAAAGCAAATTATTAAATCTGGCATTAAAGCAGTCGATATTACCCCCGCAATGATTGACGATAATTTATACGTTCCCGAAATACCGCCACTTGATTTGCTGGTTCGGACTGGTGGCGAGCAGCGGCTAAGCAACTTTATGTTGTGGCGCGCCGCCTATAGTGAACTGCTGTTTTTAGATAAATTATGGCCAGACATGACAAAAGACGACGTGACCGATATACTAAAAGAATACAATAAGCGTCATAGGCGATTTGGGGGATAGATGGATCTGATTTTTGGTGTAATTTTAGGGCTGATTGTGCTGGTATTTTTAGTAGTGGTGCACGAGTTGGGCCACGCCATTGTGGCGCGCCGTAACGGTGTTGTTGTCGAAGAGTTTGGGATTGGCTTTCCGCCTCGTGCCTGGGGCCGCAAGCTTAAAAATGGCGTTTTGTTTACGCTAAACTGGCTGCCGCTTGGTGGTTTTGTCAAAATGCAAGGCGAATACGATGCCTCTGATAAAAAAGGTGATTACGGGGCAGCTGGTTTTTGGGCTAAAACCCGCATTTTGCTGGCTGGCGTTTTAATCAACTGGTTGGTGGCGGCAGTGCTTTTGTCGATTTTGGCAATTAGCGGCTTGCCAAAAATACTAGACAATCAATTTTCAGTGGCTGGCGACACCACCGAAGTCAAGCAACCTGTTGAGATCGTTGATTTAGTTAAAAAATATCCGGCCGAGATGGCTGGCCTTCAGCCTGGCGACAAGATTATTCGATTTGCCAACCAGCCCGTACCAACGGTTGCACAGCTGATTAATCTCACAAAATTGTATAAAGGCAAGACGGTTGATGTCATTTACTCGCGTAATAATGTCGAGTCGAGTACCAAAGTTACATTGCTAGATAACACTAGTGGTAGTATTTTTGGGGCCGGTCTTGGCCAACGCGAACTAATCCGGGCGACTTGGTCGGCACCAATTGTTGGCGTAGCTACAACTGGCCAACTAACCTGGGCGACTCTACAGGGGTTGGGCGGCATGATTGGCAATTTAGCAAGTGGTCTGGTTTTGCAATTTAGTCCTGATGCTCAAACCCGGGCTACTGCAAGTAATGATATTAAGTCGGTCAGCAATGGTGTGGCTGGCCCGATTGGGATTTTGGGAACAATCTTCCCACAGGCCGAAAAGGCCGGGGCAACGCAATTTGTCTTTTTGACCGCGGTTATATCGTTAACACTGGCTGTGATGAATATTTTGCCAATTCCGGCACTTGATGGTGGCCGTTGGCTGACGATGACGCTATTTAAGCTATTTAAAAAGCCACTAACAAAAACCATTGAAGAGAGGATTCAGGCGACTGGCTTCGTAATATTAATGGGACTAGTTGTCCTGGTAACAATTGCTGATGTTTCAAAAATATTTTAAAAAACTGCCATTTAACAAACCAAATTTAAAGCGAGGCCTTTGGGTGATTGGTGTCGTAGTGTGGGTTTTTGGTGGCTTTTTAGCCGCCCAGGTTATTGTTACGGCGTTAATCTGGCTACTGAAGTTAGCGAATGTACCAATTGCCAGTCTGGATAGTTCTATTTTTGAGACAGTTTTGGCGGCCTTAATTTATTCAGTGACACTTATTTTGGTTATAGGTTTACCGTGGCTGGTCAGAAAGAATCGGACGACTTTAAGCGATATCGGTCTTCAAAGACTACCAAATTGGACAGATCTCTTAATGGTACCGGCTGGACTGGTTGTCTACTTGGCGCTGTCGTCGATTTTAGTGACGCTGGCCTCTAGCTTGTTACCATGGTTTGACGCTAGCCAGCCGCAGGATACGGGTTTTTATCAGCAGACCAGTTATGGCTACGAAATTATGCTGGCATTTATAACCCTTGTAATTATTGCGCCGATTGCCGAGGAAATAATCTTTCGGGGTTACTTATTTGGCCGACTTAAAAAGTATGCACCGGTTTGGGTGGCGATTGTCGTGACTAGTGTTGTTTTTGGCGCACTACATGGCGCCTGGAACCTGGCCATTGATACATTTGCGCTTAGTGTGGTTATGTCGCTGCTTCGCCAGAACACGGGTAGCCTGTGGTCTTCGATATTGTTACATATGTCAAAAAACGGCCTGGCTTTTTACATTCTCTTTATTAATCCGACGTTTTTACATACACTGGGGATATAAACTATGCGATTAACTAATTTATTCACGAAAACAAGCAAAGACTCACCAGCCGATGAGGTCTCAAAAAATGCCCAATTATTAATTAAGGCAGGCTTTGTTTACAAGGAAATGGCCGGTGTCTACGCTTATTTGCCGCTTGGTCTAAGAGTTATTGAAAAGATCAAGCAGGTTGTTCGTGAAGAAATGAACGCTATTAACTCGCAAGAAATTATCATGACTGGGTTGCAACGCAAAGAGATTTGGGAACAAACTGGACGCTGGGATGACACTGTGGTTGATATTTGGTTTAAGACAAAGCTCAAAGACGATACCGAAGTCGGCCTAGGCTGGAGCCACGAAGAGCCGATTGTTGAAATGCTTAAACAATACGTTAAAAGCTACAAAGATCTTCCGATTAGCGTTTATCAGTTTCAGACCAAAATGCGTAACGAACTACGCGCCAAGAGCGGCATTATGCGCGGTCGTGAATTTGTTATGAAAGACATGTACTCTCTACATACCTCGGCCGAGGACCTGGATAATTACTACAATCAGGTAATCGATGCCTACAAGCGGGTTTATGACCGTTTGGGTATTGGTAGCGATACGTATGTAACTTTTGCTAGTGGTGGCGCTTTTACAAAATTTAGCCACGAATTTCAGACGATTTGTGATGCTGGCGAAGATGTTATTTATCTACATCGTGGTCGTAATATTGCTATCAATGAAGAGGTGCTTGATGACGCTACCAAAGAATTAGGTGTTAGCCGCGAAGAGTTAGAAGCTGTGAAAACAGCTGAAGTTGGTAATATTTTTAACTTTGGTTCGCAAAAAACTGACGATATGGGTCTTAAGTTTACTGACGCTAGCGGTCAACAAGCGTCAATTTATTTAGGTAGTTATGGCATTGGTATTACGCGGGCTATGGGTGTGGTGGTTGAAAAGCTGTCCGATGAAAAGGGTATCGTCTGGCCAGAATCAATCGCGCCAGCTAAAGTTTATCTAATTGGCATCGGCTCGGACGAGGCTATCAAAAAAGCTGATGAACTGTATAAAGATTTATCTGATCGAGGTGTTGAGGTAATTTATGATGATCGTGACTTGCGTCCTGGCCAAAAATTCGCTGATGCTGAGCTTATGGGCATACCTTATCGAATTACGGTTAGCGACCGTTTACTAGCGGATAATAATTTTGAGCTAACCGTTCGAAGTAGTGGCGAAACCAGCATATTGACACACGACGCACTGCTTGATAAACTGGTCTGACCGTAGGTATTGTTTATAGATATACGCTACATGTGGTGTCTGTAGTGTTAGATAAAGCGCCATTTATGATAAAAAGGAATAATAAACTATGAAAAAGCTGTACCAAATTACCGCTGAAGGAAAAAAAGAACTCGAAGCAGAGTTGGCCAGTTTAAAAGCTGGTCGTGGCAAAATTGCAAAAAAGATTGCTGAAGCTCGAGATTTTGGCGATTTAAGTGAAAATGCCGAATATGACGCCGCCCGTGAAGAGCAGGGTTTGCTTGAGAGCCGCATTGCCGAAATCGAAGATATTTTGCTTAACGCTGACTTAATGAAGGCTGGCAGTACTTCAAAAGTATCGCTTGGTAGCAAAGTAACTCTTAAAAACGGCGAAAAAACTGTGACCTACACAGTCGTCGGCCCAGTTGAAGCCGACCCGCTCGCTGGCAAAGTTAGCAACGAATCACCAATCGGTGAATCAATCTTTGGCAAAAAAGTCGACGACATTGCGACGATTTCAACGCCAAAAGGCGACGTTAGCTACACAATCGTCAGTATTGGCTAATCCAATTTTGGCTCACTTAATACCGCCCCGATAGTCGAGGCGGTATTTTGATTATTTAAAGATGTCGTCATGTAAAATTCTAGAAAAGGCTTGACGCAAGTGAGCGCTAGGTACTATACTAAATATAGTAATTAATTTAAGTTCCCCAAAGGAGACATAGCTAAAATGATTAAAATTGCCGTAGTTGTCGGTAGTATTCGCGCTGACTCGCTAAACCGCAAAATAGCCAAAGATTTAGAGCGTTTGCTCCCAGCTGAAGTCGAGTTCGATTATGTTGATATCGCCTCATTACCACTTTTTAGCCAAGATTTAGAGGCGGATTTTCCAGCCGCCGCTACCGAGATGAAGGCGGTCGTCGAAGCTGCTGATGCGATTTTGTTCGTCACGCCAGAGTACAATCACTCGATAACTGGAGTCCAGAAAAACGCCATCGACTGGGGTTCACGCCCGTGGGGTAGTAATTCTTGGGGTGGCAAACCAACTGGTATTGTTGGCGCAACTACTAGCCCTAACGGCACCAAATTTGCCCAAGCTGCATTAGCGTCAATCGTCGAGTGGTTTAAATCGCCACTTTTCACCAACGAAAAAATCACATTAACCGCGACTGATGGGACGTTTGATGAAAACGGTAACCTGCAAGCCGACGTTGAAGCTGAAGCTAAGCGTTATGTGGACGGTTTCATTGCCTGGATTAAGGATGTGCCGACCCACACCGTTGCCTAGTCGACTTTTTGAATATGCAAAATGGCCAACCAACACTTGGCTATTTTTGTTATACTAAGCTAAGAAGTCCAGTAAAGGGGAATCATGATTGAAGTTAAGGGTGTGACTAAAACTTATGGCAAAAAGCAAAATGCTTTTTTGGCGCTTGATGATATCAACTTTGTAATACCTGATGGCGCCAGTGTGGCGATTGTCGGCAAATCGGGGTCGGGCAAGTCGACTTTGATGCACGCAATGAGCGGTCTGGATAGGCCTGAAAAGGGTCAAGTCGTGATTGACGGCATTGATATCTTAAAGCTGAAGTCAAAGGCGGTTGATCGTTTTCGATCTGAAAAAATCGGTTTTATTTTTCAATCATTCTTTGTTCAAGCTAACGAATCCTCATTTGATAATGTGTCGCTGCCACTTGAAATCTCGAATATATCGGTCAAGGCACGCAAAAAAAGGGTACTTGAAGCCCTGCAAGTTGTCGGTATTGATGATAAAGAAAAACAAAAGGCACGTAATCTTTCTGGCGGTCAAAAGCAGCGCCTAGCGATTGCTCGAGCAATTGTTAATCGACCAAAAATAATTTTTGCTGATGAGCCAACTGGCAATCTGGATTCGACTACGGGCGCGACTATTGAAAAATTGCTCTTTGGGCTTAATAAACAAAGTGGCAGCACGCTGGTTATCGTGACTCATGATGAAGACTTGGCTGCAAAATGTGACATGAGAATATATATCAAAGATGGCAAGATTGACAAGATTGTGAGTGAGGTAGAGTAATGAAGACGATTGATATTATCCGTCGAGCCGGCCGAAGTTTGCGACACGCTAAGGCGCGCACGATTCTAACCAGCTTGGCGATTGCTGTCGGCGCCTTTACGTTAACAATCGCGCTTGCGGCTGGCCAGGGCGCTCGTGAGTACGCCAATACACTTCTAACGAGTAATATTGACCCGCAAATATTGGCTATTGCCAAGGATAAGAGTTTTTTTGAAGGTGGCAAGACTGGCCCGCAGGAATATATACCTGGCAGTAGTACGATTGCTCGGCCCAACGGTGCGCTTGTGAAGCGCCTTAGCCAGGCTGACATTGATGCGATCGCCAAGCGTAGTGATATTGTTAGCATAACACCGACCTATGCGATTAATGCGCAGTATATTACACGTTCTGGTCAAAAAAAGTATACGGTTGATGCGACGACTTATAATTCTGGTATCACTCAGACTGTCATTGCGGGTAGCTTGCCGGCTCTAAGAACTTCAATTAGTGATACGCAGATAGCCTTGCCAGAGGTCTACGTCTCACTACTTGGATTTAAAACAGCCCAGGATGCAATTGGTCAAACGGTGACAATTCATCTTGAACGTACGCCAAATATTACCGAAGCTCAGATTCAGCAGGCACTTGCGACTAACAATCCTCAGGTGCTGACTGCATTGGCTACAAAACAGACCAAAGATGCTGATTATAAGGTAATTGCGATTGTTGGTAAATCAGCCACGGCTTTATCAGCGACGACCAGTGTTGAGATTAGCAATAACTCAGCCAAAGAACTGTCGGACTTCAGTACGATTGGTACTGATAATTACCACGAATACACGATAGCGACCGCGAGTGTTAAGCCAGGCGTCGATCCAGCGATGGTCAAGCAGGCTTTGGTAAATCAAGGTTATGGTGTACAGACCGCCAAGGATTTGCAGGGGCTGTTATTTACAATAGTGAATACACTGCAGGGGATTGTGATTGGTTTTGGTATTCTAGCTCTTATTACCAGTGTCTTTGGTATCATTAATACCCAGTATATTTCGGTATTGGAGCGCACGCGTGAAATCGGCTTAATGAAAGCGCTTGGTATGCGCGGTCGTCACGTTAGTCGCTTGTTTCAGTTTGAGGCGGCCTGGATTGGATTTTTGGGAGGTGTGATTGGCTCGACTATCGCTGTTGTTGCTGGGCTATCGCTTAATCCTTGGATTACCAGTACGCTAAGCTTGGGAGATGGTAATGTTCTGCTGATTTTTCAGCCGATACCGATAATCTTGCTGATTATTGTTTTGATGCTAGTCGCGATGTTAGCGGGCTACTTTCCAGCTCGAAAAGCGGCGAAACTTGATCCAATCGAGGCACTTCGCACCGAATAGCCAGAAATTTGGTACAATAAACACATATGTTAGATATTCGTTTTATTCGGGAAAATCCAGAACTAGTCGCCAAGAATGCTGAAAATAAAGGTTACCACATTGATATTGGTGATTTGCTAAAAAAAGATCAGACCAAGCGTAAGTTGCAGCAGCGGGCCGATGAACTGCGCGAACAACGTAATGCGATTTCAAGCCAGTTAAAAGGTGGCCGTCCATCTGATGATTTGGTGGCGACAGCTCGTAATATTAAAGAAGAGCTAGCTGGACTAGAAGCCGACTTAAAAGCCGCCGAAGATGAATTGTTGCAGCTGATGTACCAGGTTCCAAATATGCTTCAAGCTGATGTGCCGCTAGGGGACGAGTCTGATAGTGTTGAAATCAAGCGTTGGGGTGAGCAAACCACCGACGCGATTGATCACTTGGACTTTGCGGCCAAACGTGATTGGGTTGATTTTGAACGTGGTTCAAAAGTTGCAGGAGCTAAGTTTTATTATCTAAAAGGTGATTTGGCCCTCCTGGAGAATGCTATTACTCAGTTTGCGCTTGATCTGGTTATTAAGAAAAACTTTACTTATTTGACTGTGCCAACGCTTGTAAATAGCCGCATTGCCAGATCGG
>JAJZQE010000013.1 GCA_021847685.1 bacterium
AGTATCAGGATTATAGACGTTGTAATACAGCTCGCCAAGTTCTTTAGTGGTAAGTTGAACTGCTTGGACGCCAACCTGAAACAGCCCGGCAGTAACATTATCAACGCGGTTTTTAATTTCGGTGCGGGCTTTTTCGTACGTGGCACTATCGATTTTAGTGATGGTGTTTTTTTGGCTGGCAAATAATTTGCCAAAAAAGCCCTTACCTTGTTCGACGACACTGGCGACATCACCTTGTGGATAGTACGGAACAGCGATAAAAAAAGACTTATTCATAATATTAGCGTCTTGGGACAGGGCGTCGATAAAGTTAATGTAGTCGTCCATCAAAACGCCAAGCAACATATTGTCTTGACTGCGGCGAATACCAACCAGATGGTCAATATAAGGACCAATATCAACGCGTTGTGACCTGATTAGGATTTGCAGCGGAAAGTTTAGCGAGTTTAAGAAATTTTGATAGCTATATTCGACACCTTCGCGCTCTTGGGCGCTCATCAGGTCAAAATTAATTGATTTGCAGGCAATAACCGCTCTAAAAGTGCCATCGGCCATGATGACCATATTGTCGCGGACCTCTGATAAAAGTAGCGAATTTTGAGTCGAGTTAGGGTTTTTGGGCGCAACCGGCGCGGGCGTATCGGCCACTGTTGGTGTCACGTTACTACCGATTGGCGCGACGGGTGGCGGGGTCGGAGTTGGTGCCGGCGCTGGAGCGGCTGGTCCTTGAAATGGAAATTGATTGTTTGGCGGCATGGCTGTTTAGCTTCCCCACTCCTGTTTATTGTGCCTATTATCGTAGCGAAATAACTACCTCTTCAGTCATATCTTCTTGTTGCTTGATTCGATTAGCCTCGTGAGCAATCGTTTCAATCGATAAATCGGCGTTATTAGCAAGGTTTATTATATCAGGTGATACCGGCTTTTCGCTAGTGGTTGTCGCTGGCGATGCAACTGGTGTGACGGGCGGCGTATAAACCTGGTCAGACTGGCTTAACGGCTGAATCACCGACTGCTGGATGTTTGGGTATGGATTATAAACCGGTGTCGGTGCGGGCTGTGCTGTCACGGGCGACGCATTGGTGTATACGTCGTACGGATTTGTAGCCATCGGTGGCTGAGTTGGGTCTGGCACGGCTGCAGCCGTGGTCTGAGCTTGCTGCTGGGTGTTGACTTGCTGTCGCATGCGATTAACCATCTCTTGATGGCGCTTGGCATCACTTTGGCTAATCATATAGTCAAGCGACTGAGCAACGCTTGCGCTGCTGTCAAGCACGTCCTCAACTTGTTGCGACTCAAAATAAACGTCATTACTTACCGAACTGTTTGGCGCCTGTACGCCCTGGCCGCGGACGGCCCAGCCTTGGCTATCAACAATTTGGGCCAAATAACCCAGCCGTTGAACCGCTTCGTTGCTGGATATGTCCTTGGTTAACTGAAACTCGACAGTTTTCGGTACAGTAATCTCGATTAGTGAGTCAATACCGTCGGCGTCCCACAGCCTTTTGTGCGGCTTTAGATAAAACGATACCATCGCCGCCAGATAAACCTCCATTGGCTGATCTTTACGTAGCGGCAACGCCAAGGCGCCAAAAAATACAATAAACGGCAACGGAAAAATAATTAAACCGATAAATAACTGCCCCATCCACCAGGCGATAGCAATTAGTAAGGCGACGATGATTAGGTATATAAACTGTCGGAACGTAAACGGCCCGATTAATTTATCATCCGCCTCGACATCTTGAGGAACTTTGTATACTGCCATTATGGTTATAGTATAGCAGCTATTAATAGGTTGATTGAAGCTGATTTGTTGATGCAGTAGACTACTTTGACGCTATGTCTTTTAGGATGTATATGCTAGCTTTCACGACAGAAGCCTTATTAGGGAGTAGGAGTTGGCGGCGATGGTGGTGCTGGTGGCGGTAAGCTTGCACCAGACCCAGTTGATGCGGCTGTTAAGGTTTCTATTTTATGAGACGAAAGAGATTGTACTATATTGTCGTTAGAGAGTATTTGTGTGGCCATCTCTGGGCTTATGCGATTAGCAATTGCTGCCGTTCGAAGAATAACCGCATCCTGACCAGCAAGTTCCGCTGGCGTTAGGTCTGTTAGAGTTTTTGGATCAGATTGAATAACTGATATTGGGGCCTTTGTATACGACCAGGTAGCTAGGATGTTGTCTTTTGGTTTTAGTCCTGCCTTTTTTACATCACCCCTCACTTCGTCTAAGACATTGCGGTTCGCATCTGTTTCTGGTATTCCTGCGATCGTATTCCGTAGGTTTGTAAGTCCAGGGGCGCCATTCGTCATGAGTATTTGTGCGGCTGCGCGCGCTTTTATAGCGTCACCTGACTTAACCGCTGACTCGAACTCCTTCGCGGCTCCACCCAGGATTTTTGTTGGGCCATGTGTTGAGTTCATCTGGTCCATTGCGCGCTGTACTTCTTCTGACTCTTCTTTGTTAACTAAAGATATTCCCATTGCAGCACTACGTTGACCGAACTTTCCTGCTATGGGGTTATTTAACACGGGTTTCTGATTAAGATATTTATTCCCCATACTCAATAGGTTGTAGGGGTTCAACTTGCCGCCCCGTCCTTTATAGGCCCCGCTTTGTACTTTAGCCCTGCGTAAGTTTGCCTCACTTGACTTATACTTCTTGAACTGGCCAATCCTGGAATTTTCATATCCCTGGGAGCCTTTTTTGGCAGCTGCCCCACTTAACTTGCTGCCGATATTGCCAATCCTTGTACCAAGACTGCCCACACTATCAAGCGATTTCTTTAGCAAGCCAGGCACTACAAACAGAGGCAATATAAGGACAAGTGATCCTATTAGCTGCCCAAACATTGCCGACGCACTCGTATCACCCGGAAAATTTGCACTAAATGTATTAGTTAGTATATTCGACGCTAATGTCGATGCGCCAAATACAACCGCTACTATCGGAAACAACAAAAGCATAGCTGTAAACGTTTTTTGCCATTTTTTAAACCAGTCCTCTGTGTTTGGTAATAAGAACGCCACGAAAGCCAAAGGCGAAATTACAATTAGCAGTACAATTAATGCTTGTCGAGCTACCAATATAAACAAAATCATTACCAATGCCACTACGGCAGCCAGGATAACTGGAATGAGTGTCGCTAGTAGTGCATACCCGATTGCAGCCGCACCGGCAAACGCCAAGATTCCTCCGGCAACTCCAGCGAATCCTTGACCAGTTGAAATGGAGCTTGTGGTTGATGGTAGGGAAGCATTAATAATATTGTCAAACATGCCCTTAAGTGAGAAGCCAAGAATATTAGATAGGTCAACCGCTACCTGACAGATGTAATACGAAATATTGACTAAAATCGCCGCAATAATTAATCTCGGTAACATTTTTTTAACACCATAATTACTTATGCCTATATTCGAAATTTGCGAGAATATAATAATCATGAACACAATTACAAAAGCAATGTTGGCAATGCTGCGCATAGTAGTCCAGGCAGTATAGGTTGGTGATGAGGTGTCGATAATTGCTGTATTTGTTTTTAGAAAGTTATTAGACAAAAAGCCAAATGCACCATCGGAAACGTTGGCCAATAAAGTTACTACAGGGCAAATAATCCACCCAATACCCTGGATTGCACAAGATGATTTTGAGCCAGTACTAGCTGCTGATGCGATTTGTGATTTCTGTGTATTTTCTTGAGATTGCTGGGCAGGGCTCTGTGTTAAATAGAGAGAATAGGCATTTGCAAAATTGTTCATTTGCTGGGCAAGGTCTTGACATGTCTTTGTAGCAATACTGAGGTCTGTATTGACGGCATAGTCGATGCGTTCGGTTTGCTGCCTTATGCCGTAGTAGTGCACCGTTGATGTGCCACCTTTAGCATCAACAACGGTGATGTCGTAAACAAAACTATCAGTTGCCGAGCCGGTATATGGGCTGGGTGACGTATTTCCAAGGCATCCGGCAAAGAATGATTTTTGATATAAAGGATAGTATGATGGTTGGGTTAGTGACGGTGTGGAGCCGCCATATATCTTCCCTCCTACGTTTTTCCTAAATTGAGCTAGGCTTAATTGAGTTTTATTGTTTCGCGTAGTGCTTGTAAAGTCACCCGACCCATCATGACAATCTGAGCCATTTTTCCTTGCCGCGCCGGAGTCGCACAATAATGATATTGTGTCCGTGTATCCCCATAGCTTGGCGGCAGCTGGCACCCAGTCAACGTTGTCGCCACCGCAATCAACAAGGCCCTTTCCATCGGTCTTAAGTCCGGTGTCGGCTAAGAAGTAGCCTATAGGCGCTTGATAACTAGACCCAAGGGCGTTATAAAACCATTTTCCAACTTTTGCATCCGCCTCGGTTATCGAATCATGTATTGGCCAGCTAGGTAGCATAGCCTTCGAAATACAATAACTTAGTGCATTATAGTATTGCCATGACGTGGCTAGTTCTGTTGGTCCCATGCCGCTTGCCGTAGTGGTTGTTGTTGGATCTGTTGGAATTAGAGCCGAAACCATGGGAGAGAGGGTTGCCGTAAGTGTTGAGGCAACAATAAGACCAAGAAGGATATAGTGTGTTAGTCGGCTCTTTATTTTCATAACCTTTACAAGGTAATTAAACAGGAAAAAGCACTAAATTGCTAGTGTTTTAATCCTTACAGTTGAATCTTGGCTGACTGTTATGAGATAGACGAGGTGTCGGCGCCGCCTAGAACGATAACGCCAGCCGCATTGGCGGAGACTCCATTAAGTTGCCAGTGAAGCTTGAAGTCGGCTGGTCCGTACGCTGGATTATTGCCAAGGATGTCTCTAAGATCGTAATTGTCGGTGTAATGATTATCAAATGTAATACCAATAGATCCATCGCCTTGAGCAACGGCTTTGACTGACCCATCCACGACATCAACCTTATTATATAAGACCTTATTATCCCGAAACATACCGCCACATCTATTAAGATTGCTTTCTAAGGCGTCAGGCTTAGTCTCATATCCAAATATACCACTGGAAATTGGTGCATTATATTTGGCCGCCATGGCTGTTTCAAAAACTCCTTTACCGTCGTTTTTATACGGCAACCATTCGGCCTTTGTGCAACCAGCGTTATCCCATGCCTCAATTCTTTGGTCAAGTACTTTTGTGTACTCCTGGCCAAACTTAGTAACATCGGCTGGGTCGGTTGGCATTTTACCGTTTTTTATGGTTGTAAATTCACTGGCTTTTATCTGGAACAAACTTGTTAGCTGTTCTGGTGATAATTTACTTAAAGCTTCTGCTGAAAACTCACCGCCATTTTGGTTCAAGGCTTCGTAAGAAGAGACTGGAATTGAAGACTTACCTACCTCTGGGGTTGAAGACGTAGCCTCGCCAGATGGCTGGCTGGTTGATGGTATGTCACGACTCTGGACACCCTCGGCATTGTGAACGCCGAAAATAACGCCAGCAGCCGTAACTACAGCTAGACCGCCTGCAGCAAGGGTCAACTTCTGCTTACGGCTAAATTTTTCAAGTAATGATTTTTTATGGTTTGGGTCAGGCGCACTGTTCATTCCCTCGGCGGATATAGGTGCTGTTGGGGCTTGTGGTTTTCTTTCAGTATCGTGGCTCATTGGTGGTTCCTTGTATTTCTATACTTTATTGGAAATCTTTAATGATTGATGTGACTATTTATACACTATATTGCACTAAAAAGCAAGAGCATTAACATAAAAACTTGCCTTGCGGGCTATTTTGTCGTATTTTATAGGTAGTTATGAAGATAAAACAAACAATCAAAATTATATTAATTGGCCTGGTGGCGTCAGTGGGCGTCGCGAATATTAATCCAACTCTATCGCACGCCGCAACCTGTGCTGGTGTAACAACGAGTATTATTGGATGTAGTCAACCAGGTCTTTGCTCGGACGGCACCGATCCTTACGAAGGTACAAAGCCTAGTTCTGACCCCGCTAAGATTGCCGACTACAAGGCGAAATACGGACACGACTATGGGGTATGCAAGAATGGAAGTAAGCCTAATACATCAGTAGAGCAAAGTGGCGTATGGGGGCTCCTGTTGATGGCGATTAACATCCTTACGGCGGGCGTTGGCATTGCGGCAGTTGGCGGCATTATTTATGGATCGATTATGTATGCGACGGCTGGTGGTAGCCCGGAAAACGTCAAAAAGGCGCGAACTATTATTACAAATGTCGTGATTGGTATTATCGCCTACGCATTTATGTTTACTATCCTAAACTTCATCACGCCAGGAGGCTTGTTTAATTAATGAAACTTACTAAAAAACTTACTTCATTGATGATTGGACTGACTTTTGCGAGCGTGGTTGGTGGAACTGTAGTGACAGCGGTAAACCCAATAGCTAGCACCTATGCTGCTACTACCTGCTCTAACGCTAAAGGCTTTTTGACCTTTCCAGTCTGGTATCGCGGGCTAAACCCAAGCGCTAGCGACTGTAGCATTGTCGATCCGAATCAATTAAACACCGCTACCGGTGGTAGTAATAATGGCTTGTCGAACTTTATTTGGCGAGTTGTCCTTAATATTATGGACATGGCTTTGCAGTTGGTTGGCTATGTGGCGGTTGGCTTTATATTGTACGGTGGCTTTACGATGATTATCAGCAGCGGTGCGCCAGAGGTGATGGCCAAGGGGCGCAAGACAATTCTGGACGCGGCTATTGGGCTGGTGATATCAATCGCATCAGTTGGCATTATTAACTTGGTAATGGGTATAATTAAATAATATGAGTATTTTAGACAAATTTGCCCTGGCGGCAAGCGACATCAATATCCCAACGACATCGGGAACGCAACTGTTTGGCAATATCTTAAATTTGTTTTATTTTGTCACTGGTATCGTGGCGGTGATTGTAATTATTGTTGCCGGCTTTACGATGACAGTATCGGGTAGTAACCCAACGACTGTGGCGAAGGCGCGGAACGCTATTCTGTTTGCAGCAATCGGCCTGGTGGTTGTTTTGTCGGCTTTCTCGATTACTCACTTTATTATAGGAAAGTTTTAATGAAAAAGTTTAGCTTGGCCATTGCTAGCCTATTTGTTGCTTTGGGGATATTTTTGGCGCCCGTTACGGTTAGTGCGCTTAATAACTTTCAACCCTGCAGCGGCGTAACGGACAGTTTGGTTTGTAAAAATAGTACCGCTACTGCTCAACCGATTATAAAAACCGTTATCAACACGCTGGTGTTTCTGGTCGGTATCGTATCGGTGATAGTTGTGATTATTGGCGGCATTATGTACACGGTGTCGGCGGGCAATGCGGCCACTGTTACCAAAGCTAAGAGCATGATTATATATGCTTTGGTCGGATTGGTTGTTGCGTTTTTGGCCTTCGCGGTCGTCAACTGGATTATAAAGAATTTTGGTGCCTAGGCTACCTGTGCTAATATCTGTAAAAAGGGGCTTTAGGGCTTAACAAAACGTCATTAGTCTGATATAACTTTAATATATAGTTTCTAAGAAAGGAAATAATAACAATGAAAAAAACAATAACAACAGCCATCGCCGGTCTGCTTGCCGTTCCAGCATTGGCGCTTGGGTTAACTTTGTTTACCCCGACAGTTTCAACTGTATCTGCGGCTGGCTCGTGTGCAAATGGTGCAACTATCGCTGATGGTGTTGACTGTGCTAGTACTAGCGGTACACCAAAAACCTTGTTTGGTGCTAATAGCATCTTTACAACCGTAATTAACACTCTGCTTTTCGTGATTGGTGCGTTAAGCGTTGTCATGTTGATTATCGGCGGTATTCGATACACAGTTTCAGGTGGTACGGCCGCCCAAGTTACAGCTGCTAAAAATACAATCATGTATGCCCTAATCGGACTTGTTGTTGCCTTTTTGGCCTACGCAATCGTTAACTGGGTTCTTGGCAGCATTAGCGCCTAGACTTACCTTTCTTAATAAAAAATAACCCGGCGTTGTCCGGGTTATTTTTATGCCACGTTCCCCTCGCCTCCACGCCCAACCACTCCTCCAACCGGGCTTCGCTCCGGGTACGAACAAGAGCCTCGGCGTCTTGTCGCACTCGGGCTGCAGAGTGGTTGTTCGTAGTAGTTAGGCGCGTTGGCTCTACTGCGTTTAAATCGTTAATTAGTTAATTAGTTAAGTTAGTTATTATTTGTAGCCCTCGGGGTCTGGGGTATATGAACTAACCGTAATAAGAAGTAGCTACTGACCCTGACTGGCCGAGGACCTACCCGCACCCAGTTTATCTGGCGTAAGGGCGATCCTCCGCTAATAAGCGGAGGTCGTTCCGCAGGCCATCAAGAGCGGTGGCTACTTCTTATTAGCGCGTTAGTTCATCGAACCCCAGTGATTTTGCCTCTTTTGACAGCAAAAGAGGGGCTTTTGTTTCTTTTAGGATTAAAAGAAAGGATTAGAGCTGCAGTTCAAAAGAATCAAGACATTTGTTACTTTGGCAAAAGTAAGGATTAGATTAAATATATTTTTTAAGTAAAAATATAACCCTCATGCGAGGGTTATATAGTTTATCATAGGTTTTTGTATTAAAGAACCTGGATCTTCTTGGCCTGCTCTTGCTTGACCTTGCTAAAGCTGATTGTTAGAACGCCATCTTTTAGAACGGCTTCGACTTCATCTTCTTTAACGTTAACTGGCAAAGCTAGTGTGCGGCTGAACTCGCCCCAATAGCATTCTTGAATGTGCCAATTGGTTGCGTCGCTCTCGTCACCGCTACTTAGGGTGCCGCTGATGGTCAAGATACCATCGCTAATGCTGACATCCAAATCTTCTTTGTTAACACCGGCTGTACGAGCCTTAACAACTAGCTTCTCGTCTGTCTCATAGACATCAATAGCAAGCTGTCCTGGGAATTCTTCATCGCTATCATCCCAAGTGTCTTCCGCTGGTGCGCTTGGCGCTGGCGTATCGTTCGTTGTTAGTTCGTCGTCATTAAGGAAAGCTGCTGCCAACTCGTCCTCAATCAATAAATCATCGTTTTGTTTACGGGCCATGATATCCTCCACTTTCTCTAGGCTCTATTGACAAATAGTCCCTCACATTATAACCAACATATGCAGTATAATCAACAAGACAGGACGTCTAAACGTAAAAAACACAATGATTGACACGCTACTCTCTTTGGCCGCTCCCCACCACTGTTGTGGCTGCAACAAAGTCGGCAGTTTGCTGTGCCCTAATTGTAAATATAACATCATATCGGAATCAAAAAACGTTTGTTTGGCCTGTGGCCGACCCAGTTTTGGCCCTGGCGTTTGTAACACCTGTAAGCTGCCCTATAGCCGGGCGTGGTGTGTTGGCGAGCGCAAGGATGTCTTGCAACGATTAGTTGGTATTTACAAGTTTGAACGTACGAAATCAGCCTATCGAGACTTAGCTGAGTTGCTTGATGATATTTTGCCGCAACTACCTATCGGTACTGTGATTGTACCGATACCGACGGTGCCCGCTCACATCCGTGAGCGTGGTTATGATCATACCCTACTATTGGCTCGCCGTCTGGGGCGAATCCGTAAACTGCCCGTTGCGAAGCTACTAGTCCGAAGTACTAATACGATGCAGCGCCACGCTACGGCTGCCACCAGGGGCCTCCAGGCTAAATCGGCATTTAAATTGGTCGGAAATGTCGATAAAAATATAAATTATTTGATAATTGACGATGTCGTTACTACCGGGGCAACTGTCCGTTATGCTGCCAAGGCATTAAAGGATGCGGGCGCTAGCCAAGTTTGGGTGGCGGTTTTAGCTCGACAGACTCTCGACTGAAAGCCTGGTATCTGTTAGAGTGGGAAGTTAGAATATAGAAGATAGCACATGGAAGATAATAAAAGTAAATCCATATGCTACTAAAGATTCTAACGATCAATCAGGAGAGGTGCCCGAGTGGTTTAAGGGAATAGTCTTGAAAACTATCGTGTCAGCAATGGTACCGCGAGTTCGAATCTCGCCCTCTCCGCCATATTAATAACCGATCTTCGTGATCGGTTATTAATATACTTAGTTAAGCTGGCTACATAGATTCAGCGTGTTTCAGATATTTTGCTGCAACATGAAACACCGATTTGGTTGACATATAAAATATATGCTATATAGTTCGAAAAGAGACACAAGAAAGGAATTTATAATGCCCGATCATGAGCGTGCGTTTGATACCGATCCCCAAGGGGTGATACCTATAGAGTCTACTTCTGAATTTTTAGTTCCACCTGTGCGGTTTGCGTTTATTCATCTTAACAAGCCCTTTGATGTAGCCATGGTTGGGCAGGTTGTTGCTGCAACTGGCCATGTTAAAGCTGATATGGTTGGACAAAGTATCGATTTTGATCATCCCAAGGTGGTTTCAAAACTCAAATCTTGGAATATTTCTGAACCAGGAAAATTGTTAGCTAATAAGTCTTCTAGATATGATACGATTGATGACCTAAGACTAAAGAATGTACGCTCAAGACTTATTGGTGCTGTAGTGGCGGGCGGCTTGAACCCCTTTCAATATGAGTGGCAGGATAATGACATTATTGTAATCGGTGGCGCTAATGGACTGTCGGCGCATGATGTTGATAAAATGGATGCCACTATTACTATACCGACTCCTGTTGAGATTGATTTTCTTACGGTTAGTACGGTTGTGTCATCGCTTGCATACCATATCTTAACGCAAAGAGCACTATGGGACAGGCTTGATAGGGACTAAAGGATAAGACTATGGAGGGTAAGGTTGCGTATGTTATTGTATCTGCAGCTTCAAAAATACGACTGCTGAGACAGCTAATAGAGGGTTTAACCGTGATTGGTGCTCGCGTGGTAGTCGTAGCTACCCCAAACGCCTCTGGGGCTTTAAGTGCTCTTAATCTGATTGAATCAGAAGCTACGTTAATAGAAAAAGAAAAAGTCTTTAATATACACACGCAGAATAACGACTCCGCTATGCCCAATGCTGACGCGGTAATAGTTGCGCCAGCTACGTTTAATATGGTTAGCAAAATCGTGCTGGGTATTGCCGATAACTACGCCCTGACTATTATTGCCACTGCTATATCAAAAAGCATACCCGTTATTCTTGCTCCATCATACGATACGATGTGGAATCATCCACTTAACAGTACATACCTAGAGACGCTAAAGGCTTGGGGTGTGCATGTTGTTTTGCCCGATTTAGAACTAGGTCATATCACTATGGCGCCAACGCAAAAAATTGTTGATAGCTTTCAAGCCCGTTTTTCAAAAGTAAAATTCAACGCTATTAAGCTAAAGGACACTAAAGCGCTGAAGTCTACTTTAGGGTGGGCACGTAACCACTATATAGATGAATTCATCCGTATTGGTCGACAGTCCGAACAGGACGGTATTAATAGCGGTGTTAACGGATGCTTGAGCGTTCGTTGGGAGGATTGGATTTTAATAACA
This sequence comes from bacterium, assembly GCA_021847685.1. Taxonomy (GTDB): domain Bacteria; phylum Patescibacteriota; class Saccharimonadia; order Saccharimonadales; family Saccharimonadaceae; genus UBA1547. The sequence goes on from JAJZQE010000013.1 coordinate 11,409, forward strand.
ACAACCGGCAGTCATCTATCCAGGCTTAAGCCTGATGACCTTTCGTTGGTGCCAATTATACGAAGTAACAAAAATAGGACGATTTACTGGTACGGTGATAAGACACCGTCGTCCGAGACCCCCCTTCATCTTTCGCTCTACGGAGAATTATCGACCATTAAAGCAATTGCGCATACGCACTGTAGTGCTATAACCTACAATCCGGACTATTCGACAATAAAAACCGAAAACTAT
>JAJZQE010000014.1 GCA_021847685.1 bacterium
TATCGTGTGCGTACTTTTCAAGTAGTTTCTCTTGAGCCTGTAGAGAGTACCCTTCATATTCTTGATCTTTACTAGATACCCTGTTAAGTATTACTGCTTTAACTTTATTGCTTTTCATAATAGTTCTCCATTAAATTATAGCATTTTGTCATCTGTTAGGTTTTTATTTTGTAGACTAACGTCTACGACTATTTTTTTCTTATTTACCCACGATGTTTAGCGGATTGCTTGATAGCAACTAGGTATTTGACCAACTGTCTATACCTAAGAAACGGTATGGAAGTTCACAACTGAAGTATGCATCTACCAGCGATGCTTCAATTGCCATTTCATCTCTCCACTTCCTACTATCAACCACTAACCCATACTTAAAATCCAAATATTTCAATGCAAGCTCCATGATTTCTTGTCGAGAAAGCATTTTGTATTTTTGCTCTAAGCCAGTTAATAAACTGGCAGAAGTTGAGCTAATATCTATCCTGTTACGCTTTTTCATTACTACCTCCTTTCTCCCTTTTAACTCCAATGCCTAGCGGATTGTCCGCCAGTTCGTCATAAAGCCCTACCAAACCACGACCAATGCGCTCAGCCTCGTCATAGCTGTACTTGCGGCCGTTCTTGCGCTCCAGAATCTCCTTCAGCTCAAGTATCAGCTCTTTAGCCGGTGGCCTAGAATCAGGCATTGTCTACCGGCCTCTCTCCTAGACGTTGCTTGATGCACTCCACAGCCTTTTGGCTAAACAGCTTGCTTCGGTTACTAACATCCTGGTCATTCATGACTTCGGTACGGATACGTTCGAAATCATCTACACTTAAACCAGTTGTTGCCAGATTCAGATAAAAGCCCAACCTTTTTGGATTTTCATGTTCGAGCATTTGCCAAGTTTCAAATGCCACAACTTCTTTTTCATTGCGTGGGCTAAAAGTAGCTAGGTCTATAAACTGACCAGCGACCTTAATTCTTTTACCGATTTTTACTTTTATTTCATTATCTTTAGCGTCGTGGATTTCGTTTTTCGAATATCTGTTAAGTTGCTGTTTTGGCAACTTTTCAGAGTTACTTTTCTGGTATGTTTTTACTTGCTTGTTTGGCAACTGAGTTGTTGCTGAAACGGTAACTTTATCATTACTCTTTCGGTAACTATTCGTATGTATCAACTGTCTAAGCCTGAAAGATGCGTCATTGTTTTTTCGTCTAGGCTCACCGAGGACATATCTATTAAACTCTTGTCGGTATACCAGCACCTTTTTATCGATCAAAGAACGAATAACTTTCTTCGCATGACTTGGATGAATACCTACCGCAACTAAATCAGCTTGTCTAAATTGAGCACCAAAGTATTTAGGGCAACCATATTGCAGGCGCACCACTAACCAAACTACGTTCTGCTCACGCTTGGACAACTCGATAGTTAAAAGCCAATCGAAAACAGAGTGAGGTATCATAGTGAATCCCTCGCCAGCTTCGTTGCCGTTCGTCGCTTCTTGCTTCATCAGTGCCTATAATTAACAACCCCCCTCGCAAACGGCCTGTTGGCTGAGGGGGATTGTTAATCAGGCCGTTTGCATGTTGCACGACCTAATATGGCCTAGACTAATTCGACTAGATACGGAAACTATTTATTTATAAATCTTTTCTACATGCTCATCGGCTAATCTGATATATCTGCCAACATCAGCACTTTTCATCCCATGCTGGAGCTTTGCTGCTGAACAGTAGTCGATTACGTCTTGGTAATGCATCTTTTTCTCTTTAATTAAGTAATGTATCAACAGAGTTTTAGCTAACTCCGGCTTTAGTTTTCCTACAGTTTTACGCTTAACTGACCTGTTATGCTTATCTTTTACCATGTCTCTTATCATCGGAACGGTTTCAACCAGATCGTTAGCGGTAATATCCCCATAAATCTTCACTGCTACATGATCGTTTGCGAACGATGCGGTTATTTTTTTACTGCTCGTTGGCAGCAATTCCTTTTCTTTTGATGCTGTTCCCAACACGAACTCTCGTACAGCCTGAAACCAGTTTCCTGGCAGCCTAATCTTCGAAGCTATTCGTTCAATTTCTCTTGCCAATTCCGCCTCAGCTTTTTGGTCAAGCGAGACATTGCCCTTGCATGTGCTGTCAATACGGTACTTTTCTCTTAACAGGTTAACATCTTTAATAAATCTGCTGTTTCTGGCTAACAAACTCGTGGCTTGGTGTTGTATATGCCTCGTATATTGCTCGTCGAGAAACTGCTCATATATAACAAACTCTTCTTCTAACAGGCCGCTCATGCCTTTATTTTAAGCCATTAAATGTAATGCCCGTAATTATAGTTATGGGAAGTAACCTGTTAAAACCTATGTCAAACGGTGACTGGGTCAGCTTGGTCGTATATGACTATTAACAGTAGTAGGGCAGTCCTATCTTGTCGTATCTGTTAGTCAACTTTGCAACTCAAATGACAGACTTTTAACAAAAGCCACCCCTGTGAGCTAGTCGAAAACCGGAAGTATATTTTTTATAACCTAGTCACGTTCAGCAGCCGTGCTGTACATCCCCTGTACACCCTACTGTTTTTATGCCGAAAAGCTAGTCATGTTCAGCGTTTGGCTGGGGGGTGAACGGCAAGTGTTCGGCAGTGAGTTGCAATAACGCCGAAAACCGGAAGTTTTTCTTAAACAGGGGTAAATAGGTTAATGTCACTGAAAGCCTTGATGTAGTCCTTGAAATCGCTCTCCATTAAAATTGCGTCATTATAAATCTTTATCATTTCGTAACTTCTATGCCGTGAGAACATAGCAACCTTAGTAATATCGCCGTTAAAATACTTGACTAGTCTTGTTATAAACGTGTGCCTTAGGCCGTGTACGGTTTTGTCGATTCCTTGCTCATCGAAGGCGTTCTTTACGATAAGCCGCAAGCCTCTGGTGGTTAGCCTTCCTTGTTTGCTGGGGATGCTCCGGCTTCTGAACATTGCGCCCCTAGGTCTGTACCCTTCAAGTTCGTAGTACCGCCTGATGTCATAGTACCGTTTAATTGCTTTGGCGGTTACAGGGTGCAGAAAAACGGTTTGCTTATCGTCTTGGCCTTTGCCCTTAATCAGTATCTGATTGCTTCTCCAGAGGACGTCCTCCCAGTTTAATTTGCAGACTTCTCCTTCTCGAAGACCCTGATAAAACAGAAGGCACATGATCGCTACTTCTCTGGAGTTGTACGTACTATTCCTCTGACACCACCATTCAAGCAACTCGACTTCACGGTCATTAAGTCCGTTGACTTTATGCCGCTTGTCCAGCCTGAAGTTCCGTACGTTAGCGGTTATGTCTGTTGGCAAAATCCCTCTCCTGTGCAGTTCTTTCAAAAATATCCGTGCGACTACCAGATATTTGTTCTTACTGGAGGCTGATAAATCATCTCGACCTCTCAGCTCACGCTTGAACTCCAAGAACGTATTCAGATTAAACTGATTATTCTCAACGTAGTCCAAAAACGGTGTCAGACGAGCAATGTAATCAGCTCTTGTCGCCTCTGAAACGTCCAGAGCATCGAACACTTCATAAGCGTTATCTCTAGTATACCTCTTGGCGATTACTAAGTCAGTGGTCATTATTTCTTCTCACCCTGTTGACCGATAACCCATCTGCTCAAGTTGTCTGTCTCTTCTTTTATCGCCTCAGTTATGCGCTCATATACCGGCCACATTGCTTCGGGGACTTTATCCGCCCAGAGCCAGCTTACTGGCTGGTCTTTGCCAGCCTGGGTTGTCCAGATGTTCTTTTTCGGATTTATACTTGACCTGCAGCACCACATTATCTGTTCCAACAGATTAAGGTCGCTTACATCACCTCCTAGCCAGTCTCGTTTGTTGAATGGTATCTCTTTTCTGAGTAAGTCTTTCACCCAGCCTAGCTTTAGGAGCGTGTACAGTATGCTGGAGCAATGCATGTCCACTGTTTCGAGCATAATATCGTCTACGGTGGCGTACGGTACATCGTTCCAGTTGACGACTTCGCCGGTAAAATACTGCTTCAGGTCTTCTGCTTTCCAGCTACCATTTGCAAATCTACGATTCCAAACCCTAGCCATTTGATTTAACATAATCCAGTCCCACTTACTGCCGCCGATTCTTGACCTATATAGCAGGGCATCTATTAAACTGTTCTCCTTATCGCCTTTGACTGGTTGCATAACGTAGTCTTTGCCTCCATCGTCCGGATTACCGACATCCAGGTCACGCCACTTACACCTGGCTGCGTCCCCGATAATTGACAGTGCTAGGGTCTTTTCTGCTTCAGCCAGTGGCTCGCCGCCCTTAGAGCTGACCCTCATGAGCATGGCTGCGTATTTATCGTAGTCTGGCGGCAGTATGCAATCTTCGATTGGGATTATCATGAGCCGACGCAGTGCGTCTGTTTCGTTTAATGTCATCAGACTTTTTGTGCTTCGTACTGCTTTTTCTACATTTCCACGTCTCACGCACTTTTGAATATTGCTTTTCAGCAGACTTGGTGAGAATGGCACAAGAGCCTTAGCCTCATCCTTTGATACTTTTTCCATTTCGGTTGCCTCCAGTATTTAATGTTATGTAATTTAATTATAACTTTGTCCATACGGAAGACAAGTGTTTTACCTCTATTAAATACTCTCAATGACCTGCCTAACTAGTGGCAGGTAAATACTTCAAGCAATACTTCACTTACTGTAAAAAGTCTTGGGTAACACTCCACAAGTTTGGCAGGTCAATTTGTAATGTAGCATCATCGGCTTTCCAATTAACCTTATCTGCTACCGGCTTATCGAGTATTGTTTTATATACCAGCTTGTCGGAGTTATTACCATACTGGTCAGTGCCGGCAAACCAAGCTGAAACTGAGGCCGTTCTAATATCTTGGCCTGTTTGCGTATAAATAGTCTTGTAAAGCTGTTCGGCCTTTTCGGTGTACAAGACTTTATCATCTTTATTACTGCTTGCTTCATCAGCGTTGTAATCTACGAATACACCGTAACCGCCGTTTACCTGTGGCTCAACATCAATACTACGGTAGTATTTTCCACCAACATCATTCGTACCACCTAAATCCTTGCTTACGGCTGCTTTGATGGCATCTTGGACGTTTTGCTGGCTGGCTGCTTTCTGAGAAGCGGCATCGTTTGCAGCTTGTTGCTGGGACGCTTTATCTGAGGCTGCTTGGTCTGCTGCATCCTGAGCAGCTTCGGCTTTGGTCGTACGGTGAACTGTCAGCACCTCTCTGTCTTTACCACTACCGTTAATGGCGACAAGCGTAAAGTTATTATCACCCTCTTGCAAGCTGGTCTTGTACGAAAAATCATGGTGCGAATTAAGCGGTAGTTTTTTACCGTCAATCGTGAGTGTTACCGCTTTATGACTGTCTATAGTACCGGTAATCGTATAGCTTGAGACATTATTATCAGTAGTAATCGAATCAGCCAGGGCATTATCAAAACTGATTGTTGGTGGCAGATTATAGTTGTTCCAAGCGGAGGCAATTATTATAAGCACGACCGAGAAGGCAATGCTGGCTGCTACTTTGACTTTTCGTGGCAAAGCGGCATATTTCCATAGCAAAAACTGCGCTACCACAAGCACGGCTAGGCCCCACAGCTTGAGCCAATGGTACAAGATTGCGGCAACGATTAAGGCTGCTATAGCTGTAAGGATCCTATGTCTCTTGAACCAGTTGGCTTTGCTTTTCATTTTTTAATTCCTAATTAAATTATGTTTGAGTTAATTTTTGCAGATAAACAGATGAATGACAATAGTTTTGTCGACAGTAGCCGATAGACTGATAGTCGACATACAGCCATCGTATACGTATGGCACGAACCAGCGTTCAACAGAAACTAGGCAAGAAAATACAGGGCTTGCGGAATGACAATAAGCTCACCCAAGAAAAACTCGGTGAGCTTACAGGCTTAGACCGTACGTACATTTCAGACATCGAACGTGGCGTTCGTAATCCCTCACTTAAAAGTCTCCATAAATTATCAAAGGCACTAGACGTGCCAATGTCGGAGCTGGTCAATTTCTAAGGCTTACCTACCTGGTCTTTAAGTAAATCTGCTGCTTCAATTTATGGCTGAAACTGCCACCATGCTACAATCAGGCTCATGAGTAAACTTATAAATCTCAAAACCTCCCTCGCACTTTTAGGTTCAATAATCATGCTAGCTAGTCCTGCTACAGCACTAGCAGCTAAACCCTCGCATGGCGGAAGTGGTGGAAGCGGTGGCAGCACTGGCTCAACCAGCGTGGTAACTGGTAATGACGTGTCCTGGTCGCAGTGCAGCAAAGCACTACCAAAAGGTCAGTTGTTCGGTATCGTCGGCGTAAACGCTGGCCTGGCTAATACAACCAATCCTTGTTTTGCTACTGAGTTATCGTGGGCTAACGCTTCAGTCGGTGGAACAGGTCAAAATAAAGCAGCCCTATATGTCAATACGGCTAATCCAGGCAATACCGTAGGCGATTGGCCGACAACAGGCACACTAAACCAATACGGAGTTTGTTCCGGTGGCGATAATCAGGCTTGTGCCTATCAGTACGGTTGGAATACGGCGCAACTTGATGCTACGAATCGCATTGACACGAACAACCCTGCCAATTTCAAATGGTGGCTCGACGTTGAAACTAACAATTCGTGGGAAGCGAACACAGCCAATAATGTTGCTGACCTTGAAGGCATGACTAACTACTTCCAAAGTGTCGGTGCCAAAGTCGGCCTATACTCAACAGCAACTCAGTGGCAACAAATTGCTGGTAGTTCAGTTAGCTCTACGAGTAGTCTGAACGGCTTGGATAGCTGGCTGCCAGGGTCAAGTAATCTAAGTACTGCAAAGACCGCTTGCTCACAGCCAGGCTTAACTGGTGGTGAGACAACCGTCACCCAGTACACCGCAAGACGGGTTGATTACGACTATTCGTGCGTATAAGCCGGCGTTCTCCCTAAAAGCAGATAGAAAACCTAACTGATTCTTCGTTATCGGCTCTTATCTTTGCCGTGCTTCGTTTTACCAGCACAAAGGTATAAATTATAAGGCTTGATGCTAAAATCGTTTAACAGCTTCGGAAGCAAGTTACTGTTAAGGCTCTGATCCAGCACGGTAGTTATTGTGCTAGATTTGCCGGAGGTGATACCTCGTTCACAACCCTTTGCTAAAGAGTCTTCAGAAGTCGGCTAAAGTGTTCTCTGTATCAATCTCTTAAAACACTTTAGGTAATACGCTCAACCGAGGCTTTGATAACGTTAAGGCTGACATAGCTCTATGCAGCTAAAGCGCCAACACCAGTACCAACAAAAAGCCGGCAAAAAAGCCGACAGCTTCAATCGGTTCGTCGGGCGTGTCGTGGGCTTCCACGAGCAGTTCTTCAGTTACAAGATACAACAGTGCCGCAATACCAAATGCGAGGACGGCTTGGTGTAATGCTCCATGTAGTGTGGCAAAAATACTAGCGCCAACCAATGCAAATACCGCCAAAATAATGCCAGGGCTAATAGCCATGGTTAGCGTTCTGCCAATTGTTTGCCGTCGCTCCTTGCAAGAAGCCACGATGGACAAACTAATAAACAGGACTTCTACCGAAAGTGCTAGCGTCAACAAACGACCCTCGCTAACTCCTGTGGCGAAACCTATACCGACTAGTAAACCATCAACTGCCACGTCTATGCCAATGGCAGCCATCATAGTGGATAACACGCTGCCACTTTCGCCATCAACATGTTGATGGTCTTCTGCTTCGTCCTTGTCGCCATGGTAATGCCCACCGAGCAAGACATTTACAAGTAGCAACAAGCCTACGCCAAACGCAAAACCAACTATTGTAGCCAACGGCTGTTTATCTTTTAACAAACCCGGCAATAACTCTACTGTGGCTGCCGCAAACACCAAACCGGCTGCAATATGCCGCACGAGGGATTTGGTCTGACTTGATGGTTGCTTGCGCAAAGCAATAAACGCCCCAATGACTGTTGCCATTAGTGGGAATATGATGTATTTTGATGTTTCTGTTAGGGCGCTGCTCATAGTCCTAAAATTATACACCGTACAGTACCATGCTCATGGGCAAATTATGTTCAGCTGGCTACAATTCACTCTCTTTTAGGTTTATGTTTGGTGTCGTTGTCGCTATCTTTGTGCTGCCCCCTCATCATGAAAAACATCATTGTTCCCATGGTAATAGGGCAAATTAAAACAGCGATAAGCAGTATCACGTTATTCATTATTTACCTCCACAGCAATCTTCAAGGTTAGTAAGAGTAGCCACCTGTTGGGCTGTGTAGTTTTGCTGAGTAATCAGGTATTTAGCTAAGCCAGCGTGAGTGTACCACGCCCAGCACTGACAGCAGCACCAGCCTTTATCAGTCGTCATGGATTTGGCGTTATCGTAGACGCTTTGCTGTGCTGAAGTGAGCTGAATATTGTCGTAGTAGCCCAGCATTTGTTTAGCACTATATGCTGACACATCGTAAGGGTCTGGCGGGATTTGTGAGATACTAGCGTATTTCTTTAAGGTTGTAACCTGACTAACATACCTATTCATGTCCATCGGGGAGCAGCATGAACCTTGCAACCTTGAACCGCTCGGCAAACTGTTAATATACCTTTCTATGGCTGCCTTATCGCCTATATCTCGGCAGACATCAGTATGGGCATTACTGAGCTTGGCAAATGTTAGTTTCATAGCTGGCGTAGACTGAACTTCCATATCAGCCATGCCCATATTTGCATGTGGCGTAGCTGACCCTCTAAATGAGTAGATAGCTAAAGCTGCCATGACAAGCACTACGACAGCAAAGCCCCCTACGACCTTCGGAGCAAGTATATTAAGCCTACCTACTTTAAACTGTTTCATGGCTACTGAGCCGCTTCATTTATGGGAGTGTTAGTAGGGCCGCCGGTTGGTTCGGGGCTGTGGCTGACATGCTCTAAGTAAAAGTCTTCAAGTTTTTGCTGGTTATAGCTGTCCATATTGTAAGTTACCGTCCATGCCGCAAGCTCAATCATGTGCTTATCTTCGGCACGGGGCATAACAATAGCCTTGCTAGGCGTAAAGTTTTTATCGCTGTAAGGCGGCACAAACAGGGCTTGCAGTTTCTTTAACTGGTCGGCTGGTAGCAGCTTAGGGTTATAGGTAACGACAATGCCACCATGCTCCTCGTTGTGCAGGTAAACTTCTGGGGCTAGCTCTTGCGTATATACGCCCCACTCTGTCGGAGCTGAAGCGTCATTGTAGTGCCAGCCTGAACTTGGTGGGTCAGAGTTATAGGCAGGGTGCTTTGCCCCCTCTTGTATGTGTGTGCCACCCTGGTTAGGATGACTAACGCCTAGCTGCGGCACCTTAGGTGTCTTTTTACCACCGAAAATAGCGAAACTGACGAAGCCCGCTACAACTAGCGCTATTAGTATCAAAAAACCTTTATTGGACATACTTTAATTCTCCCGAAATTAATTAGTGAATTGGGGTTAAAGTATGTTTAGAACCGGTAATTGACGTGGAGCTTATATAGATCTGGCGGTCGCCAGCGCAGATATTTAATTAAGTATGCGGCGGCTACGGTTATGATTGTTGTCCAGCCAACCCCCATAAAGGCTAGGTAGTACGGTTCAGCTGGTTGCGGTTCAGTGTCTTTGTCTTCAACATCAACTCTTTGGCCAGGCGCAGCCACGGTAGACTGGGACGAGCAAGAAGACTGACACTGACTTTGGGGCATTTGCTTGCCCATGCCGGGCATAGGGGAAGCAGCAAATGCTGCATGACCTATGCCCCCACCGAGGAGCAAGGTGACTAAAGACGCAACGCCAGCTAATAAGTGCAAAGTCCTCTTCATCGCTATCAATTATACCTGATGTGGCTTTTGCTTGTTCTCGACTGAATACCGGGTAATATCTAAGCTGCAAGCATTATGCTCTTTGCAAAATGCTTCACACTGTTTAGCTATGGCTTTATCTTCATAGTGCAGCCCACATTCGGGGCATTGGTGTGGTTTTTTGTTAGTGTCCATGTTCGTGTTCTCCTTGTGGTTTTTGGTTCATCATCTTTAACATCATCGGGCCGCCAGTACGCAAGAAGCGCCAAACGAGCGCAGCAGCAATAACCAAGAAGATGATGTTGAGTATCGTCGTGTAGTTGAACGTTATACCGGCATGGAGTACGGTTGCGTTACGGCTCTGCGGTGTAAGGTGTAGCAGTGCAAAGATACCCTCGACTAGATAACCGGCAGCAGCCATGGCAACGTAAAAGGTAGCAAATAGGAAACCAGCCATCTTCCAGCCGTAGTACTTAGCGTAAATACGTATGATAGGCAGAACAATCAGGTCGGCAAAAATAAAGCTAACGACACCACCAAAGCTAATACCACCATTCCACAGTACCGCCGCCAGTGGTATGTTGCCGACACTACAAACGAACGATAGTACGGCAATTATAGGGCCAATCAGTGGCCCCCAGATTACTGACCACACTGGGTGGTTACTCAAAAATAACGTTTGCCACCAGCTTTCCGGCACCCATGCAGCTAGTGCCCCAGCAATGAGCAGACCGAGTACGATGTCTGTCCAAATACTTGCCCAATCCATTACGAAGAAGTGGCTCGTCGCTGTCCGTCCCTCTGACGATTTCAGCTTCTGCCAAATGCTACGGTTGCCGCCTACGGCCATATCGTCCATAGCAGCATGTCCCTCCATGCGCCCTACTAAGCCCTTTTTGGCTTGCTTGTGGGCTGCTGCCAAGAGCTTAGGGGTGAGAAACCGGCGAAATAGCAAGACCAAGACAACTATCATCAGTGGGCCGCCGAAAAATTCAGCAGCCGTAAAGCGCCAGCCCATAAGCACAGCCAAAATAACACCAAGTTCTATTACCAAGTTCGTACTGGCGATTTCAAATGCCATAGCGGCGGTAAAGTTAGCCCCCTTTTGGAAAAGTGAACGAGCTAGGGCAACGGCAGCATACGAACAAGAAGATGAAGCCGCCCCTAAGCCAGCAGCCAGCGCCAACGTCTTTGGTTTATCGTCGGGCAGCAGCTTACTCATCTGTTTATGTGATACAACGGCTTGAACAGCGCCACTCAAGCTAAAACCAAGTATAAGTGGCCATAATATCTCCCAGCCCATAGCGCCAGCAACTGAGAGAGCGTGGGCGATAGCATGAAGAAGTTGCATACAACCATTCTAGCAATTAAGTGCAGACATTAATAAGTGCTTATTGGCGACTTATCTATCTTTATCACCTCCTATTTTCATCTGTACTTCGTTATTATATTCAGGATGTATATTTTTATTATCACGACCTCAAAAACCGATTAACAGCCTTGTAAATCGTCTGCCGCAATTACTACAAACTATCCACAAAAGGATTAAAGCCGGCAGCCGGAGGGTTTTTCATAACATCACCTCGTACATTGATTATCTGTATCCCCTTAACTCCGGTGTAATATTTTATGACTGCCGACTTGACATCAAACATTGTCAGGCTGTCATAGCTAGGGTGGACACCGGCCATTGCAATTTTAGCTAGGCTAATAGAGCCTTAACTCTCGCCATCGACGCAGGGTCAATAGCAAGAGTCAAAGTTCGAAAATCCGACCATAGACCCAGCCATTAGACAACTTC
>JAJZQE010000015.1 GCA_021847685.1 bacterium
CTCCGGAAAAGCCAGGCTGCGACCCAGCACTTATTACACCGTTTGTCCATTCCCAGGCATTGCCAGCAAAATCCCAAATAACTTCGCCATTAGTCAAGTTTAGGGTTCGTCTTTGATTTGACGGACTACTGTTGCCAGTCCCCGAGTAGCCGTTTGCGTCGTTAGTGTCGGCAGCAAGCAAATTTGATGGGCTATTGTCATTATGCCCCGAGTATATAAAACCGGACCCGACCGACCCACCACTCCAGTTCGATGCAACCGACATAACATTTTGGGCAATTGTTAGCCACTCGGCTTCAGAGATTAGATGACAACCGACACACCCAGCTACATTTTGACTAAAATTAATGGCGTCAACTTGAGAAATAGTCGTCCAAGGCAGACCACTAGCCTGGGAAATTGGAACAGTGCTAGTAGATTGCTTCGCTTCGTACTTCATAACACAAAAATCCGAAGTGCCATAAGTCGTACTACCAGGGACAACAATAAAACCAGACGGACAAGCGACCCCATTTGGCATTACACCCGAACAGCTACCAAGGCTTGGCGTTGTGTCATTATTTATTCGATAGCTAAGACTATTATTCGTAGCCGTGAGGCAAAAGGTCTGCGCACCTGGCGTATTGTTAATTTGAAACGCAGTATAAGTTGTGCCCTGACTCGATTTAAGACAAATCGTACCAGCTGCCGGCGAAGCACTACAATCATTCGCAGTTGGATAAACGCTATTATCAATCTGGTATAGTTTTAATTTTTTAGCCGCATTATCAAGATCCGATTGCAGCGAGGCGGCAATCGCTCTTTGCTGAACACCGTTATAGGCCACAACTGTAAGCACGGCTAATATTCCAATGACCACAATTACGATCAAAAGTTCGACAATCGTAAAACCTGGCTTCTTATTACGGATTCTACGCATACCTAAAATAAGTATGTAGCATAAGCGCAATGACGTCAATTTAATAATTTCTCTGGTGGAGATACAGGGACTCAGTCACATTCGCGACCCCGTCGCCACGGCTTTGCAAACCAGTTTGCAAGAGTGGACTCCCTTGCGAACTGCCACCGGCAGTTCTACCCTCGACTTCTTCCATGCCATGGAAGCGTTCTAATCAACTGAGCTACAGCCCCTTACGACTTGCGATTATATCAAACACTCGCTCCTGGTAACAAGAGCGAGTGTTTTTTGCTGTTGCGCGCCCACCCGGGGCACGTTTTTGTTGATCCGTGTTTGTTTTGATCGGTGCAAAGGTTACCCCTTTGGCGCACCAGCTCATTTGTTATTATTAATCATTTAGCCTAATAACACAAGCAATTTGCGTGACCTACAGCAGTAACACTGGTATTTTTATACATACTATGCTTAAATGAGGGAGTTCAGAAGCACACGCGTATTTAGGCAAAAGGCGGGCGCTTACCACTTAGGTAAACTCTCTTCTTCGCACAACAATCGCAGAAGCGGTCGGTCTGACGATAATATTTAGAATCAGATAAGAAGAAAAGAGTACCACATTATGGCACAACAAAATCTATTTATCGGTAGCCTTGCATACGCAACTACTGATGACACACTGAAAGCTTTTTTTGAGCAAATTGGTGAAGTTGAGAGCGCACGAGTAATTACAGACCGCGACAGCGGCCGTTCAAAGGGCTTCGGCTTTGTTGAATTCAAAAACGATGCAGATAACCAAAAAGCTGTTGATCAGCTTGATGGCAAAGAGCTTGATGGCCGCGCGATTAGCGTTGGTCTAGCACGTCCAAAAGAAGATCGACCAAAGCGTGACTTCGGTGGCAACGGCGGCGGTAACGACCGCGGCGGTAACGGTTCATTCCGCCAACGCAGCTGGTAATTACTAGCTAGTACTTAATAAAATACCTCGCCATTGCGGCGAGGTATTTTGTTTAGCTAAAAATCGGTGAATAAAGCCAGTCTTTACCCAGATTAAACCAATCATTCATCATACCGTAACCATTCAATAACCAAACGGTCATTACGACAACAATAGCCGTCACCGCCCAAGCTGATAATTTTACATAAAACGACTGGCGCTTCAGCCATGCTTGCCATTTTTCATAAATCCCACCGACATAATCTAGGGCTCGCTGAGCCTTTTCAAACTCCGTGGCTAAAATCGCCAAACCAGCAAAAACCACCAACCAGCCGGGACCGGGATATGGAATCATGACCAGGCCAATCAAAACGACTAACCCACCAATAATGGCGATAGCGATTCTTCTTGAGTGCCGAATAATGTGTTCCATCCAAAAACTCCATTCTATTTATAATTATAGCGGAATTGACCGATATTAGGCTAGTAATGCAAAATTACCGAATGTGTCGATTTTCGAAAAATGCGTATCTACAAACCACGAAGTTGCGATTTGAACATTGTATAGTATGCACCCTGTTTTTTTACGAGTTCGCTATGCGTTCCCTGCTCGACAATTTTACCATCTTGAAGCATAAAAATAATATCAGCCCTCTCAACAGTGGTAAGTCGATGACTAATCGTAATAACCGTTCGATCAGTATCTTCAAATAAATGCTTAAAAATACGAGACTCGGCCAGAGCATCGATTGCTGATGTCGGCTCATCAAGAATAATAATCGGGCTATCTCGGTAAAAGTTACGCGCTAGCGCCAATCGCTGCCACTGACCGCCAGACAAGTTTTCGCCTTTCGTGCCGTCGGCGTGCTCCATCCAGTTGTAGACATAACTATCTATACCTTTTGGCAACTTTTCCAAAAAACTACGCGCCTCGGCTCGATTTATCGCCTCGTCCAAACGCGACTCATCAAGTGGTCGACTTGTGTCGCCAAAATAGATGTTATTCTTGGCGGTGGCAAAACCATATGCCAAATAATCCTGCTGCAACACACCAAGAAATTTGTGCCACGACATTATCGACACACTTTGCAGATCAACGCCATCCAGCAACACACGACCTTGCGTAGGCTTGTATAGACCAGTAATAATTTTAATAAGAGTCGATTTACCAGCTCCATTTTCACCAACAATCGCCACATGTTGAGATTTTTGAATTGTCAAAGAAATATCCTGCAACACACGACGCTTGGAATGTGGATAATGGAACGAAATATTATTAAGAACTATAGATTGAGGCTGAGCCGCTAACTTTTTATCACTGCCTAACGAGATAGGCAATGCCATAAATTCTTGGTAGTCAAACAAGTTGGCCATATCTTGATCAATATCGCTAATTTGAGACACTAAGCTACGGGCACCACCAAGCGCCCGGGAAACAATCTGTTGAACATACAGAAACTGACCAATCGGTTGAAGATGCGCCACGATTTGTAGCGCTGTATATAAAAGCGCCGTAATTTCCGCGCCTGTCTCAAAAATATCACCGCCAAGCCGCTTAAGAATGTAGCTTCGTTCAAATTCAATCCGTTGTTTTTCATCAATATCGCGCAGTTTGCTACGTAAATCAAGTAAATGACGCACCATGCCATAAAGTCGCAACTCCGCGATATGCTGCGGTTCGAATATATTCCACTCAATCATATTCTTTGTCCGCCTGGTTTCGACATTTTTATTCCAATGGTCCGTTCGTTTACGAGATAGCTTAAACTGAATCAGCATACTGGGTATGACTGCAATAATAACAATCAATCCCAGCCACCAACTAACCAGTACGAGCGCAACAATACCGGCCATCATCGTAATTAATTGCGTAAATACACTGGCGATTCGATCAAATATATATGCGAAAAAATTCGCAAACTGCTTAGCCTTATCAAAAAGGTCAGCGGTCTTTTTGTCGTCGTACCGCCAAAACTCCAGACTAAGAAATCGTTCATACATACGATCATTCATCGAAGCTTCGACTTTGTAGCGCGTCAACTCATTAACATATTGTTCAAGACTATTCCATGCGATCATTACAACACCCAAACCAGCCGTAATTAACACATACTCAATCGCTCTACCGCCAGCGGTATTATCACCAGCATAAGCTTGCGCTAAAGCTGTCGTCGTCAAGGCGGCAAAATACGTTGTTATAATCGGCAAAACTGCCGTTACAATCGAGCCAATCAGTTTCGCAACAATAGCCAAAGGGGCTGCCTGATAAGTTAATTTCGCAACCTGAGCAATCGCCACTACATACTGCCTCATAGTCAGCTTTTTCTTATCATTATTCATACTGTGACAATTTTACTACTGTTAGTCTATTTAGACGAGTAATTTTTAAAGATTATTTCAAGCTGTCAAAATAAATATTTTATGCTTCAGTTATGATCTAATCATTTTCATAAAATCCGACTCGTCAATCACCGTGACATCGTAGGCCTTAGCCTTCTGTAGCTTACTTGAGCCAACCTTGCCACCCGCTACCAGATAATCGGTATCTTTAGCGACCGCTGTTTGAAAATTACCGCCCAGCTGTCGAATTTGCTCGGCCGCCTCATCGCGCGACATGCCATTAAGTGAGCCGGTGATAACAAAACTCTTGCCGCTTAGCTTGCCCGTCTTTCTATTAAATACCGGTTTAACCCCTAAATCATCAAACTTTTTCAGCAGCGCTTCGTTATCAGCATCCGAAAACCAAGCCACGATCGATTCGGCGACCACTTTACCGATACCCTCGACATCTTGTAATTGTTCCAGACTGGCATTTGCCAAATTCTCAATTGACTCAAACCGGTTAGCTAAATCGATTGCGGTTTGCATACCGACGTGACGGATACCTAAGCCCAAAATAAACTTTTCAAGTGGTGGAGTTTTTTTGTCGGCAATAGCTTTAATTAATTTATTTGCCGAAACAGTTGCAAAACGGTCCAGTTTTAATAAATCTTCAGTTTTTAAGGTATAGATATCGGCTAGATCTTTGACAAGACCGGCCTCGACCAGCGCAACCACATTCTTTTCACCAAGCGTATCAATATCAAGGGCGGCCTTTGAGGCATAGTATTCAACTGAACGCTTCAAAATTAAATCACCACTTAAGCCCTTAATGCGGTAGACAACATCATCGCCACTACGCTCAAACTGCAGCTCGGGATATTGTTCGGCCAATAAGGCTAGGTAGTCAACCGGTTTGGCGTCCTTGGGGCGAAGTTCCGCAACCACACTTTGCACCTGTGGAATAATATCACCAGCCTTAAATATCACCACCGTGTCACCAATCCTGATATCCAAACGACTAATCTCATCGGCATTATGCAAACTGGCGTGCTGGACGGTCGTACCGGCTACGACCACTGGGTCAAAAACCGCGACGGGTGTCGCCGCGCCCGTTCGACCAATACTTATCACAATGTCTTTAACAATCGTCGTAGCCTGTTCAGCGGCATACTTATAGGCGACGGCTGCCCGTGGCTGCTTACCAACTACACCAAGTTCCGCAAAAAGCGCCCGGTCGTTAACTTTTATAACTAATCCATCAATATTAAACGGCAGTTCATTTCGTATTTTTTCGACGTAATCAACAAAATTCATAACATCTGCCAGTTTATTAAACACAGTTGCTTGCTGATTACGCTTTAAACCAAGCGCGCTAATAGCCTCATAAGCAAACATGTTTGTTGGCACTTCATCCGGATTATCTCGCAGTAAATCATAGGCATTAAACGACAGTGGTCGGTCGGCAACAAGTTTTGGGTCCAATTGGCGAATCGTCCCAGCCGCCAGGTTACGTGGGTTAGCAAATTTAGGTTTTCCAGCCGCCACTTGCTTGGCATTCAGTGCTTCAAAGTCCTTCTTTAGCATGACAATTTCGCCACGGATTTCGGTGCGACCATCTAGAAAATGCTCGTAGCCTTTGGCGCGACGAAGGCGAAGTGGTACATTTTTAATCGTTCGGACATTAGCCGTAACATCTTCCCCGATATAGCTATCACCACGCGTCACCGCCTGAACCAATATGCCATCTTGATAAATTAAGGCACAGGCTAAACCATCCATCTTGATATCAGCAAAAAATTCATGTTTACGGCCAGGTAATAGTTTATCGGTTCGCTTTACCCAAGCCTCAACATCACTACGATCAAATACATCATTTAAACTTAGCATTCGCGTACTATGCGGAACCTTTGTAAAACCACTTAAAAGTTCGCCACCGACACGCTGCGTTGGACTATCAGATGTTACTAACTCAGGATGTTCAGCCTCTAGCTTTTTTAGCTCACCAAATAGACTGTCGTAAACCGCGTCCGAAACGACTGGTTTATCTAACACATGATATTGATAACTATAATCAGACAAAAGCGCTCGAAGTTCGGTGGCGCGCTCGCTAGGCTGGGTCGGCGTCATCAGCGACTACCTTTCTATATAGCAAGTAAACATAGCTGGCAGCCCAGACAATTGTTAGCGAGCTTAGAGCGACAATCACAATTGGTATTATCGGAACGCCTTGTAGCGCTGGCCATAGACTATTTAACCAAGTCACCAGCAAGATAACTGGCAACATAACAATCACCCAACTAATAAAGCCGCTTAACACCATCCATAATAGACGCACCATAATCCGTAGCCGTCGCCCAATCACCAAGTCACCAGCTGTCCTAATTGCTCGATACGGATACATGCCAGGAAGTGTCACGACAACCAGGGCTATAATCGTACTAGTAATCCAATACAACGACAGCACCACCAGTAAACCAGCGACAATCCAAAACAACATCGCCTCGACGCCATTAGATAGCAGGCCGGTAACCGAGGCCGCCGAATAACCAATCAACACTAAAGCGACCGGTAGCAGCTGCACTACCAAGACTAGCCCTACCAAAAATGTTGGCAAGATTGGCGCTCCAGCGTTATAGATGCCGTCGCTTAACTTGACGCGCTTTCCAGCCATAATATTTCGTAGCAGCCAAACGGTCGTTAGCCAAGTTAAAAGCGTAATAATCGTAGCATAAATCTGCTGACCTTCGGTTAGATTTTGCGAGATACCGCCAGAAATAATCGTTAGAAACAACAGGCTCGACTGGCCCAATTGCCCCCAATTACCCTTAAAAATGTCACCGCTTGTCTGCGTTAAGGTTGAAGTTAAAGCTGTAAAGTTGTTTTGTGACGCCATTCCAACCATTAAAATCGTTAAAACCGCATAAGTGAGGGCTAGTAATAAGAAAGTTTTTTTGTGATTCAGTAGCGTCTTAATTGTGTAGGCCGAAAAAGACCAATAACCAGGCAGCTTAAGCGAACGGGCATAATCGCGACGACGAGTGCGTCTAAAACTTCGATGTGGTCGACGCGCCAAAAAACGATTAGTTGCAGCGTGTATTTTCGCCGCGCTGTTGCCTATAAATTTTGGTAGCTTAATACCAGTTTTAGCTTTTTTAGTAGACATCGTGATCAAAACTTATTCTCATTTTTATGCAGACGCTCGATTCTGTCTTGAAGCGGCGGATGTGTGCTAAACAATTTACTAAAAAACCCGGGTTTAAGCGGATCAGAAATGAACAAATGCGCCGTCGACGTACTTTGCTTTTGCATCGGACGACCATATTGCCCTAACTTTGCCAGCGCGCGCTCTAAGGCTTCTGGGTTACGGGTTGTCAAGGCACTAGTAGCATCGGCTAAGTATTCACGCTGGCGGCTGACAGCCATCTGTATAATAAAGGCGACAATTGGCGCCAGGACGATAACAACTATACCTATAATCAGCATAATTGGGCTGGCGTTATTGTCGTTATTTCGACGATTACCGCCAAAAAACATGATACGAACAACAATGTCCGACAATAAAGCAATTGCACTGACCAAACCGAATGCAATCATACTTACCCTAATATCGTAATTTTGAACGTGGCCCATTTCATGCGCCATGACAGCCTCGAGCTCACTATCATCCATTATATCCAGCAGGCCCGACGTAGCTGCTACGATAGCATGACGTGGGTCTCGACCGGTAGCAAAGGCATTTGGTGCCGGGTCATTAATAATGTAAACTCTTGGAGTTTGAATACCGGTTGTAATTGCCAGATTTTCAATAATCCGATAAAACCTGGGATTATCACTTTTTTGAATCTCGATAGCACCGGTCGTCGCGACCGCCAGCTTACCAGCAATAAAATACTGGATAAAGGCATAAATAGCCGCAGCACCAATAACATAGGGAACTAAATCAGAATTACCGTAAAAATAGTAACTTATCGCCCAACCTACCGCACCAATGACACCAATGAAAAGCGCCATTATAAAGATAGTGTTGCGTTTATTTGCAGCAATCGAACTATACATATCGATTCTTCCTAGACTAGAATTTTACTTCGACAGGTTGATCAGCTTGTGCCTGAGCGGCCTCATCAAGCTCAAAGAAATCACGCTTTGTAAAGCCAAGCATGCCGGCAAAAACATTGTTTGGAAATACCTGAATTTTAGTATTAAGGTCGCGGACACCACCATTATAAAAACGGCGAGCGGCTTGAATCTTGTCCTCGGTGTCAACTAATTCAGATTGAAGTTGCAAGAAATTTTGGTTAGCCTTTAAGTCGGGATAAGCTTCGGCAACGGCGAATAGACTCTTAAGCGCTCCCTGCAATTGATTCTCGGCTGCGGCTGTCTCTTTAACACCGGTGGCATTTACCATGTTAGCCCGAGCAGCCGTGACAGCTTCAAATACGCCACTTTCGTGGGCAGCATAGCCCTTGACGCTATTAACAAGATTTGGAATCAAATCGGCACGTCGCTTTAGCTGAACAGTAATATCGCTCCAAGCTTCATCAACGCGAACTTTCAAACGAACAAGTCCATTGTAAGTGGCCCACAAAAAAACAGCCACGATAACAACGATTCCCAGTATAATCCACAGTGCAGTCATATATTCCCTTCTATATTAAGTACTTGTACCTTATATTATAGTGCCTTACGGCCTATAAGTCACCAACTAAAAATGACCTCCCCGAAGGAAGATCACATTTAGTTGGTGCGCAGAGCGGGAATTGAACCCGCACGACCGTGAGGCCAAGAGATTTTAAGTCTCTCGTGTCTACCAATTCCACCATCCGCGCAAGAAATATATGGAGGCACGTATGGGAGTCGAACCCATTTATAAGCTTTTGCAGAGCTCCACGTAACCGTTCCGTCAACGCGCCATTCGGTGATAATTATACCAGAAAAAATACAAAAACTGGATTTGCGTCATCGCTACGAGAGAAGTACCTACGATGTAGTGAGTACGTGCAACAAATTGACGATTGCCCATTAACAGAGTTATAATGTAAGTACCAGAGCTTAATAAGCTCTCCGGAAGTTAATAAATCTAATTTTATAACGAAAGGAGAAAATATTATGAGCAATCTTGTAAGATGGGATCCGTTTGCAGAGCTAAGTTCGTTGCAAAAACAGTTTTTCGGTGATAATTTTATGTCACCACTAAAGAGCGTCAATATTCCAACCACGGATGTTTATACCCGCGGCAATGACATGGTAGTCGAAGCTCATCTGCCAAATTTTGACGAAAAAGATATTAATATCCAGATTGATGATAACGCCCTGGTGATTAGTGCTGAACGTCACGAAAAAGAAGAGGACAAGGACAAAAAATACGTTGTCCGCGAAAGTTCAAGCAGTTTTTATCGTCGCATCGCTCTACCCGACCGCGCCGACGCCGACAAAATCGAAGCCCACATGAATGACGGTGTTCTAAAGGTTAATGTACCACTAACACCACTTCCCGAGCCAAAAAAGATTGCAATTCAGGCTAAGAATAAAAAATAAGATTATTCTTGATGGCAAGTCATTGCCGACCCCAAACTTAGCACCACGACCCGGCCGCCAGCACGACGGTCAAGTCGGGTGCTAGGCGGCTGCTTCATGACGAGTGAGTAAATCTGGCTAACAACTTAGGGCTTCTGTTTTACCGGTCGCCACGTGCTCTAAAACGTTTCCCGAACACACGTTACCACTGCCAGTTCCATTCCACGCCGCTAGCCACCCATAATAGCCTCCGTTTGCATAATAATGATCGCTCACTCGGTTATTTGTTATCTGAATATTAATCGGAACAATGCCGCCCGCATTCGCTCCACCATAAATCGTATAGCCGCCACCTGCGACATAGTTATTCGTAATTAGCGCGTTCTTCTGTTGCCCAAAGTCCTCAAAAAGACTAATTGCATCAGTTTGATCAAAATTATTGAATATTGTATTGTGTTGAATCGTCAATTGATCGCAGCCACTACCGCTCGTCGTACCATTTAAATGATCGCCGCTTTGATATCCTAAATCGTGAATATAATTATCTTGAATTAGCCCCTGACAATATTGAATGCCAGTTGATACATAGGAAATGTTATTAGCAATTGATTGCGGATTGACATCGTCACCGTAAATTGATTTTATAGCAACCATTAAGCGGCCAGCTGAAGCGTCAGTCCCCGCTATTTGGCAATTTTTTACCGTTACATTGGTAGTGTGGCGAAGGCTAACACCGAACATGCCATTATATGCATTTAGTTTGCAGTTCTGTATGGTAACATTGCTACCGGTTACGTCAATTTCGGTGCTAGTTTCGATGCCGTTTATTGTAACATTACTACCAGATACCAAAACATAGTTGTTTGTCGCGTCCCAACTCCAGCCGTTACCACTTGTCGCCTGCTCGGGCACCTTCGTAAAGACAGTACCCGCCACTGGTCCAGTATTGGTAGCGTCAGGGTAGCCACAGCTTGATGGGGCACTAAAGCAGCTTCCGTTTGATGGACTGGGACTTGGCGTCGGCGTCGGAGTCGGGCTAGGGGCCGGAGCCGGAGCAGCAGCAGGGGTAGAAGTTGGGCTAGGGCTTGCAGCGGGTGTATTATTGCTGCTTGCAGTCGTCGTACTAGCCGAAGGTTTTTTTGCGGCAGTACTAGTTGAAGCGGTTTTGCTAGCCGTTTGGGAACTCGGGCTGGATGATGTTTTAGTTTGGCTGGTTGGCGTGTTGGTGTTTGAAGAAATTTGGCCCGTAACCACAGGGGTTTGCCCAATAGGTGCCCTTAAGCTCTTGATAGTAGCTATATCCTTCATTATAAAATAGCTAGTACCACCCCCTATCGTCAAAATTCCAACAACCGATAACACCAACAATTTAGGGCTGATTATAAGCCCAAATATTCGGATTGGTACTAAGCCCAACTTCAGCACTTAAAAGTATCCTTAAGCAACCAGAAAGATGAAAAATTACATCTAAAATAATTCTGGGTTATGTGGAATATTATTATTCTGTTTGTCATTCCGTTTTACTAGTATACAACAAAATAATGCTTATGAAAAAACAGCCAACCATTACCAGTACGACTAGTCTACTCGTATTTTTTCAAGGTATATATTATCTAGATGGCGCTAACTTTTTTAATTAGTCGTCAACTGAGGCCTGGGTTTGAACCTGTTTGATTTGTTCAGCTGTGTTTTTAATCTCCTGTTTGCTTGAGCTTGAGGAATCTGGCGATTCAGATTCACTTTCGCGCTCCGCCTCATGCTGCGCTTCCACGGCGGCATCAGAAATATCTTTTTTAATCTCTTTACGTTTAGCCTGATCTGTTACGCCGTTACTTTGATCCAATGCACTATTTAGCTGCTTGTTGACTTCTTGTAAGGCCGGAGCCAAAACCGGCGCTGGTGCTGGACTTGTCTGCACCGCATTGATTCTATCTTAGATCGGA